>DASXCO010000225.1 GCA_036491125.1 Acidimicrobiales bacterium
CCGGATGGCCCCCGCGTAAGCGCCGTGGTGGTCGGTCGTGTTCATCACCACGTCCTCACCGGTGATGCGCTTGAGCATCTGGATCTGGCCGTCGAGGAGCACGAGGAACATCTCGGCCGGCTCTCCCTCGTGGAACACCTCGGCATCGGCGTCGAACTTCACGACGTCGCCGTGGTCGGCCAGCCATGACAGCTGCTCGTCGGACAGCTTCTCGAACAGGAAGCAGCCGCGCAGCTCGTCCACGAGGGTCACAGCAGCTCCAGGTAGCGATGGATGAGGGTCACCGCCATGGCCCCCTCGCCGACCGCCGAAGCCACCCGCTTGACGGACTGGCTGCGCACGTCGCCGGCCACGAACACGCCGGGGACGCTCGTCTCGAGGAAGTACGGCTGGCGTTCCATGTCCCACCCCGGCGGGGGCTTGCCGTCGACCATGACGTCCGGACCGGAGAGGATGAACCCCCGGTCGTCTCGTCGCACCGTGTCCCCGAGCCACTCCGTGCCGGGGGCGGCGCCGATGAGGACGAAGAGCCAGGAGGTGTCGACCTTGTCCTCGGTCCCGGTTGCCCGGTCGACCAGCCACAGCTGCTCGAGGTGGTCGTCGCCGTCTGCGCCGACGACCTCGGTCCTGGTCTTCACCGAGATGTTGTCACGCTGGTCGATCTGGTCGATGAGATAGCGGGACATGGACCGCTGCAGCGACTCCCCGCGCACCACCAGGGTGACGCTGCGGGCGGAGCGGGAGAAGTAGACCGCCGCCTGTCCGGCCGAGTTGGCCCCGCCCACGATGTAGACGTCCTCGTCCTTGCAGTTCACGGCCTCCGTCATGGCCGCCCCGTAGTAGACGCCGCGTCCGGTGAAGTTCTCGACCTCGGGAACGTCCATCCGGACGTAGGCCACCCCCGTCGTGAGCAGCACGGCGTGAGCGGACAGCTCGGTCCCGTCGCCCATCCGGACCACCCGCGCCGAGCCGCAGATCTCGAGGGCTTCGACCTCGGAGACGAGCAGGGTCTCGACGTTGAACCGCTGCGCCTGGGCAGCGGCCCTCCGGGCCAGCTCGGCCCCCGAGACGCCCGACGGGAAGCCCAGATAGTTCTCGATCTTGGAGCTCTGCCCGGCCTGACCCCCCACGGCCTCCCGCTCGACGAGCACAGTCTCCAGGCCCTCCGAGCCGGCGTAGACGGCGGCGCCCAGCCCGGCGGGCCCCCCACCCACGACGATGAGGTCGTAGAACGGCAGGTTCGGCGTGCTGCTCAGGCCGAGCGCCGAGGCCAGCTCACTCGTCGACGGCGAGCGCAGCGGCTGCCCGTCCGCCGTGATCACCAGCGGAAGGTCGTCAGGGCTCATCCCCTTGGCCGCCAGCAGGCGGTTGGCCTCCTCGTCGCGATCGAGCTCCTTCCAGCGGTACGGGACCTGGTTGCGGGCGAGGAAGTCCTTCACGTCGTGCGAGCGCGCCGACCAGCGGTGCCCCACGACCTTGACGCCCTCGAAGGCGGGTCGGTCCTCCGCCAACCAGTCCTCCAGCAGGTCGTCGATGACCGGGTAGAGACGCTCCTCGGGCGGGTCCCACGGCTTCAGCAGGTAGTAGTGGACGTCGGCCCGGTTGATGGCGCCGATGGCGGCCTCGGTGTCGGCGTACGCCGTCAGCAGCACCCGGCGGGCCTCTGGGTACAGCTCCTGGGCCCGCTCCAGGAACTCCACCCCGTTCATCTGCGGCATCCGGTGGTCGGCCAGTAGGAGGCCGACCCGGTCACCGCGGAGCTTGAGCTCCGACAGCGTGTCGAGGGCCTCCTGGCCCGACTCGGCGCGGCGGATGCGGTAGTCCTCGGAATAGTGCTGGCGCAGATCCCGGGCGATGGCCCGCGAGACACCGGGGTCGTCGTCGACGGTCAGCAGGATCGGCGGAGGCATGGCTCGCGTTCTCTTGGAGGTGGGAGGGGCAAGCCTACCGGCAGGCCCCCGGCCTCCACCCGGTTAGTCGCTCAACTTCGCAAACCGGCCCCTTCGGGCACCAGGACGTCGTCGAGGCCGAGAGCCGCCACGGGAACGGGCTCGGCCTCCTCGATGCCGATGTGGGACCGGCCGCGCAGGGGAAGGTCCCGCAGGAAGATGGCGAGCACGAATGCGGCCATCGCCACAGGGATCGCGACCATGAAGACGGTGTGCAGCGAATGGACGAAGCTCAGCACGACGCCGGAGTGCACCGGAGCGGGAAGCGCCCGCACCGCCTGAGGCGATGACACGAAGTTGGCGGTCACGTGGCCCTGGAAACCGCTGGGCAGCAGGCGCGGAAGCCAGGTGTTCAGGCGAGCTGTCAGCACGGCGCCGAAGATCGCCGTACCGAAGGCGCCGCCCATCGACCGAAAGAAGTTGATGGTCGACGTGCCGGTGCCGAGGTCCTTCACGGGGACCGCGTTCTGCACGGCCAGCACCATGTTCTGCATCATCATGCCCATGCCCACCCCGAGCGGGACCATGTAGATCCCGGCGACGACTCGGGAGGTGTGCAACCCGAGGTGCGACAGGAGCCACATGCCCAGCACGAGGAGGGCCCCCCCGATGACGACGAAGATCTTGTAGCGACCGTAGCGGGTGACGAGGCGGCCGCTGACGATGGACGCCACGAGCAGTCCGCCCATGAGTGGGAGCAGTAGCAGGCCCGAGACGGTCGCCGAGGCCCCCGTGACAAGCTGCATGTACTCAGGCAGGAAGATGATGGCGCCGAAGATCGTCATCGCAAGGAAGAAGGTCGTGGCGTTGGCGATGCTGAAGACGCGGTTGCGGAACAGCGCGAGTGGGAGGATCGGCTCGTCCGCCCGACGCTGCTCCCACCAGGCGAAAGTGACGAGCAGGCCCACGCCTGCCAGCGCCGTGCCGATGATCGGCGGTGACCCCCACGGATAGGTGTTCCCGCCCCACACGGTGACGAGGAGAAGGGCGACGACGGCTCCGACGAGGAGGGTCGCGCCGGTGTAGTCGACGACCGCCTTTCGCCGGGCGAAGGGCAGTCGGAGCACGACAGAAGTCACGACCAGGGCGAGAATGCCGATGGGCAGGTTGATGTAGAAGATCCACCGCCACGAGAGGTGGTCGGTGAAGAAGCCCCCGAGGAGCGGCCCACCCACGCTGGCGAGCGCGAACACGGCGCCGAAGTAGCCCTGGTAGCGGCCCCGCTGCCTGGGGCTCACGATGTCGCCGGTGATCGCCATGGCCAGCGCCAGCAGCCCTCCTGCGCCGATGCCCTGGACGGCCCGGAAGGCAACCAGCTCCAGCATGTTCTGGCTGATGCCCGACAGCACCGAGCCGGCGAGGAAGATGAGGATGGCGGCCTGGAAGAGGCGCTTGCGCCCGTAGAGGTCCGAGAGCTTGCCGTAGAGCGGCGTTGCTGCGGTGGACGTCACCAGGTAGGCCGTCACCACCCAGGAGAGGTGACCGATGCCCCCGAGGTCGCCGGCGATGGTGGGAAGGGCGGTGGCGACGATGGTCTGGTCGAGCGCGGCCAGCAGCATTCCGAGCATGAGGCCGCTCAGCACCACCATGATCTGGCGGTGCGTGAGCTCGATGGGGCCCGAGGGCTCGGGCTGGGCCACGGCGGTCACGACGGCTGCGCCACCCGGTGAGCGGCGCGACCGGTGGGACGGGCGCTGACGCCCTCCGGCCCGCCAAGATCGTCGGCCAGGCGGTCGAGGAGTCTGGTGACGAGTCGCCGGTCGGAGTCGGACCACTCCTGGAGGAGCTCCGCGAGCTGTTGGCGTCGGAAGGAGACGACCTCCGCCTGGGCCTGGCGTCCCCGCTCGCTGACGGCGAGCAGGCAGGCACGACCGTCGACCGGGTCGATCGTCCGCTCGATCAGGCCGGCGTCGACGAGCTTGTGGGTCTGGCGGCTGATCGTGGATGCGTCCAGGTTGAGCGCGGCGGCCAGGTCCGAGGCCCGCATTGGACCGAGCTCCTCGACGCGGTTGAGCAACCAATAGGACTCCTTGCCGATGGGAGCGTCTGCCAGGCGAGCCGGAAGGTCGAGGCGGCCGACGGTGCGGGCCGCGCGGACCAGCGCTCGCTCGAGAGCCGTGATCTGGCCGCTGTCGGTCATGCCGGCAGGGTACCCGAGATAGTTGCTTGGTGCATCCAATTGCTGGCGCCTAGCAAGTGACTCTGGTCACAGGGCTGCTCCGACCTGAGCGGGCCCGTGGCGCCGGCTCAGTCGGGCCCGGCGCTGCCCCCGAGCTCCCGTCTGACGATCTTGCCGCTGGGGTTCCTTGGCAGGTCCTCGACGAGCTCCACGTCCCGCGGCACCTTGAAGCGGGACAGGTTCGAGCGCACGTAGGCCCGGAGGTCGTCAGGAGAGATATCGCGTTCGCCCTCGGTGACCACCAGGGCCTTGAGTCGCTGGCCGAAGTGCTCGTCGGGGACACCTATCACGGCCGCGTCGGCAACTCCCTCGTGGGCCCGCAGCAGCTCCTCGACCTCCTGGGGGAAGACGTTCTCGCCCCCCGACACGATCATGTCGTCCTCCCGGCCCTCCACGAAGAGCCGCCCCGCCTGGTCCAGGTGACCGAGATCGCCGGTCGACATGAGCTTGTCCAGCATCTCCTTGCCCTCTCCAGCGGTGTACCCGTCGAAGAGCAGCTCGCTTCCCACGAAGATCCGACCCGTGGTACCCACCGGGACTTCCTCCCCCTCATCGTCCACGATCCGGACCACGGTGCCGCGGGGCGGCAGCCCGGCGGTTCCCGGCGCCTCGCGAAGATCCTGGGGGGTGGCGATGGCCGCCCAACCCACCTCGGTCGATCCGTAGAGGCTGTAGACGATGTCACCGAAGGAGTCCATGAACGAATGGGCCAGGCGGTCCGACAGCGGCGAGCCGCTGAGGCCGACGACGCGCAATGACCGCGTGTCGTACCGGCGCCGGGTCGCCTCGGGCAGGGCCATGATCCGCTGGATCATCACCGGCACGGCGGCGAGGACGGTGACCTGGTGCTCCTCGATGGCAGCCAGGACCGCCTCGGCGTCGAAGCGCCGCTGGAGGACCACGGTCGCCCCCGCCACGAGCGACAACGCATAGTTGCCGAGCCCCCAGGCGTGAAAGAGCGGTGCGGCGATGAGTGTCGTGTCGCGATGTCGGAGCGGAATGCGGGAAAGGAAGGCAACCAGCGGGTTGAGCGTCCCCGGCACGCCCCGGTTGGCGCCCCTGGGCCGTCCCGTCGTCCCCGATGTGAGGATGATCTGCCGCCCCGGCCTGGTCGGTGGGGCGAGGGGGCTGTCGTCGTTGGTGGCGATGAGGCTCTCGAACGTCGGATCACCAGGACGTCCGCGTCCGGAAGGTTCGTCCACCCACGCCACGAATCGTGTACACCTCCGTGCACCGCGCCTGGCGGCCTCCGTGAACTCCTGGTCGTAGACCAGACCGGTCAGCTTCTCCGCCTTGATGACCTCGGCGAGCTGGGGCCCGGCGAACGAGGTGTTCAGGAAGTAGGCGTTGGCGCCGAGCTTCGACAGGGCGATGGTCGCGTCCACGAAGCCGCGGTGGTTGCGACAGAGGACACCGACGCGGTCACCCTCGCCGATACCCGCCTCGGACAATCCGTTGGCGAGCGATGTCGTCCGGCGGTGCACCTCCGCGAAGCTGAGCGTCCCATGCTCGTCGATCACCGCCGCCGCGTGAGGGAAGCGCACCGCCGCCGACGCATAGCCGGCGGCGGGCGTCATGCCCCAGCGGCGCAGGGCCGCCACCACGCTGACCACCTGGTCGGGACGAAGTGGTCGGAGCAGCCCGATCTGGCTGAGCGCGGGAACGGCGCCGATCACCTCGGAGACCGGCCTCGTCACGCCGGTCAGGGCGCCGGCGACGGCGCGCGATGGACCTCTCATCAGGTTCAGCGCTGCGTCCACGACAACGGTCTACCCGAACATCCCCCAGGCCACTGCACGGAGTGGGCCGGCCTCGGCGCTACGCGCCTGCGGCTTCATCGTCGAGCCGGCCTCCCGGGCCGGCCTCGAGGCTGGCCGTCGGGCCAGCCTCCCGGGCCGGCGTAGGGTGACCGGGTGGCAACGCCGAATGGCGCCCGGCCGCCGGGGGCCCGCCCGAGACGGCGACGGTGGCAGCGGCGGCTCTTCGGGGCGCTGGGGGTGGTCTGGCTCGTCGTCGCCCTGGTGGTCGGTCTCGTCCTGGGGGCTTGGACGGTGGCTGGGCTGTGGTTCGGCCTGGCTGCCATGGAGCTGACGCTGTGGTTCATGGCCGGGCGCAGGTAAGAGGGAGCGCATCCCCGGCTTGCCGCTGCAACCGAACCCGGGTCGCGGTGTTCTTGATGACATGACGACCGCGACCGACAGTCGGGCCGCGCTCACCGTCCGGCTCAGTCGGGACGTGGACGGCGCCTTCCCCGAGGTGGTGGGGAGCTACCAACAGGCCCTGTACACGACCGCCCTGCGCATGTCGCGACGTCCAGCCGACGCCGCCGACCTCGCAGCCGAAGCATTCCTCCGTGCCTACCAGGCGCTGCGGGCGTACCCGCCAGAGCGGATCCGCGACCTGCAGCTCCGCCCCTGGCTGGTCACCATCCTGCTGAACCTGTGGCGCAACCAGGTTCGGACGGACACCCGCCGGCCCGCCCAGGTGCCGCTGGAATCGTCTCCCGACCCGCGCGCCCCGTCGGGCGGGCCCGAGGAGCATCTCCGCCGCCGCGAGCTGAGGAACGGCGTCGAGTACCTGCTGGCGGAGCTTCCCGAGACCCAGCGCCTAGCCGTCGTCCTCCGCCACATCGTCGACCTCCCGCTGGCGGAGATCGCCGCCGTCCTCGGCTGTCCGGAAGGCACGGCCAAGTCCCATGTCTCGCGCGGCCTCGCCCGCCTGCGCACCCTGATCACCGACACCAATCTCGAGGAGGAGCTCTCATGAGCGGCCCCCACGGCCTCGGGCCATACCGCCCCGGTGCTGACAGCGCAACAGATGACATTGCACTCGACCACGACCCCCTGACCCGGGTGCTGGGCGAGCTGGCCGCCGAGCCGCCGGAGGGCTTCGACGCCCGGGTGTTCGCCCGCTTCGTGCTCACCCCCGGCCCGCTGGGGGAGGTGTTCGTGGCGTTCACCGATCGGGGCATCAGCTATGTGCGCCCCGTGGACCAGGTCGATGAGGACGCTGACCGGTTCGCAGAGGACTTTCGTCAGCGGTTCGGCCGGCCCATCGAGCGGGCCGCGCGGCCGCCCGCCGGACTCCTGCCCGCCCTCCGCGACGGTCGGGCCGGCGATCTCGCCTTCGACCTGCGGGGGCTGAGCGAGTTCGAGGAGGCGGTGCTGCGCAAGGCGCTCGAGATCCCCCGAGGTGAGATCCGGCCCTACGCCTGGATCGCCCGCGAGATCGGCCGGCCGAAGGCCGTGCGGGCCACCGGATCTGCCCTCGGTCACAATCCCGTTCCCATCCTCATCCCCTGCCACCGGGTCGTTCGCAGCGACGGCCAGATCGGCAACTACGCCCTGGGCCCGGTGATGAAGCACGAGCTGCTCAGCGCCGAGGACGTCGACCTCGACGAGGCGAGCCGGCTGGCCTCGGCCGGCGTCCACTACCTGGCCAGTGACACCACGGGCGTCGTCTGCTACCCGAGCTGCCGCCACGCCCGGCGCATCACACCCGCCCACCGTGTTCCATTCGGCACCATGTCCCGAGCCGTGGACGCCGGCTACCAGCCCTGCCGGGACTGCCGGCCCGCGCTCGCCGCCTCGGCATGACCTCATCTCAGGAAGCGAGGGCGGTTCGCGACAGGGTCGAGGTGTGCGACTGGGATGCCATCGCCGAGGCGCTGGATCAGGACGGCCACGCGGTGACGCCCACTCCCGTGCTGAGCGCCGCCCAGTGCAAGTGGCTGCGGGACCGGTTCGGAGACGATGCCACTTTTCGCTCCACCATCGACATGGCGCGCCATCGGTTCGGAGAAGGCTGCTACCGCTACTACGACTACCCGTTGCCGCCGACGGTCGCTGCGCTACGCGACACCGCCTATCCACCTCTGGCGGCGCTCGCCAACACCTGGGCGTCGCGTCTCGACGAGGGCTCCGACTATCCGCCACGCCTTCAACAGCTCGTCGCCGTGTGTCGGGGCGCCGGACAGACCAAGCCGACTCCACTGATCCTGCGCTATGAACGCGGCGGGTACAACAACCTGCATCAGGACCTGTACGGTGACGTGGCCTTCCCGCTGCAGCTGACAGTGGCGCTGACCGAGCCCGGGGTGGACTTCACCGGCGGCGAGAACCTCTTCGTCGAGCAGCGTCCGCGCGCACAGTCGCGCGGCACGTCGGTCACGGTCCCGCTGGGCCACGCGGTGATCTTCCCGACGCGCTACCGGCCTGTCGCCGGAAGCCGCGGCCACTACCGCGCCGCCGTGAGACACGGGATCAGCACGGTGACGTCCGGTGTCCGCTACACCCTCGGCGTCATCTTCCACGAGGCGCGTTGACACCGGCCTCGCAGGTCGGCGTAGGCGACCCGCTCGTTTATTTCTCGCCGGCTCCCCGTCCCCGCCTGACAGAGTGGACGGCGTGGACTCCGTGCTCGACGCTCATCAGCTGGTCAAGCGCTTCAAGGGCGTCTGCGCCGTCGATGGGGTGGATCTGTCCGTGCGTCCGGGCGAACGGGTCAGCCTCCTCGGTCCCAACGGCGCCGGCAAGACCACCACGCTGTTGATGATGCTGGGTGCCATCCTCCCCGACTCTGGCTGGGTGCGCGTCGCTGGCCACCCCCTCCCCAAGGAGCGGAGCCAGGCCATGGGAGAGGTGGGCTTCGCCGCCGGGTACCTACCTCTGCCGGAGCGGCTCCGGGTGGGGGAGTTCCTCCGCATGTTCGGCCAGCTCTATGGGGTCCAGCAGCTGCACGAGCGGATCAGCACGGCCCTCGAGCGCTTCGGTATCGGCCACCTCGCCGGCCGCTTGGGCACCGAGCTGTCGTCCGGTCAGCGCACCCTGGTGGGTGTGGTGAAGGCGACCCTGCACCGGCCCCGCCTGCTGGTGCTGGACGAGCCGACGGCGTCGCTCGACCCCGAGGTGGCCCGGCGGGTCCGGGCCGGGCTGACCGAGCTCTGCGACACCGAGGGCACGGCGCTGTTGCTCACCAGTCACAACATGGCGGAGGTGGAACGGCTCTGCGAGCGGGTCGTGTTCCTGTCGGCCGGTCGCGTGGTCGCCGATGGTCGCCCCTCGTCGGTTGCGAGTCGCTTCGGCCTTGGCGACCTCGAGGGGGTCTTCCTGCACCTGGCGGCGGGCGGGCATGAGGGCGCCCAGCACACGGACCGGCCGGCATGACCGGTTCGAGCTGGTTGCGGGTCCGGGCCGTGGCCCGGCGCCAGGCTTACGTCCTGCTGCGCAGCCCCCATCGGCTGTTCGACGTGGTCCTGTGGCCGCTGGTCGACGTCTTGTTGTTCGGGTCCCTCGGGGTGTTCGTGTCCCGGCAGGGAAGCGGCGGGGCGGTGGCGTTCGGCTACCTGCTGTCCGGCATCGTCCTCTGGCACGTCGTCTACCAGGCCCAGATCGCCCTCTCGACGGGGTTCCTGGAGGAGACCTGGTCGCGCAACCTGCTCAACCTGATGGTGACGCCGCTGCGCGAGGTTGAATACGCCTGCGGCGTGGCCCTGTTCGGGATGGTCAAGCTCGTCATGGGAGTGGGAGTCGTCTCGCTTACCGCCCTCGGTTTCTACGCCTTCAACGTCGGCCGGCTCGGCGTCGGCCTGATCCCGATCATGGCCGTCCTGCTGGTCGTGGGCTGGGTGATCGCCCTGTTCGTCATCGCCCTGGTCCTGCGGTTCGGCACGGGGGCGGAAGCCCT
>DASXCO010000226.1 GCA_036491125.1 Acidimicrobiales bacterium
GTAACCGTCCGCCACTTCGACGATGTCGCCGCGCTTGCCGACGCCGGTCACGTCGGCCCTCAACACAACTTTCACTGGTCACCGCCGCCACGCGCGTCGGCACCCACGGCAGCTGCCGGGCGCTCCGGCTGGCTCTCGGCCCCACCGGCGGCTGGCTGGGGCGGCACCGGAGCTGCTCCTGCGCCATCGGGTCGCCCGGGCGGACCGGCCGTCGGTCCGGCATCGGGCGCCGCCCGCGGCACGACGGGCCTGGGCGCGCCGCGGCCTCCGCGGCCGCCGGAACGCTCGGTCATGGTCCGTTGGCTGTACGGAAGCAGAGCCAGCTCCCGGGCCGTCTTGATGGCGACCGCGACGTCACGCTGGTGCTGTGCACAGTTGCCACTGACCCGGCGGGCCCGGATCTTGCCGCGATCGCTCATGAACTTCCTGAGCAGGTTCACATCCTTGTAGTCGACCCAGTCGATCTTGTCCTTGCAGAAGATGCAGACCTTCTTCTTGGTTCTCCGGCCGGTGTCCTTGGCAGACCTCTTCGAGCCGCGATCCCGGTCGCTGCCGCGGGGCATCAGAAGGGCTCCTCGCTGTGGTCATAGCCGGACGACTGGCCGGCAGCGACGGGGCGGGGGCTCCCGCCCCCGCCACCTCCGGACCCGCCGTCACCGCCGGGACCCCGGCGCTCGTTCTTGGTGACCTGGGCCGTCGCCCAGCGAAGGCTGGGACCGATCTCGTCGGCCACGACCTCGATCTTCGATCGCCGCTCACCTTCGGCGTTCTCCCAGCTGCGCTGGTCGAGCCGACCGGTGACGAGCACCCGGGAGCCCCGGACGAGGCTCTCGCTGGCGTTCTCGGCCATCTCCCGCCAGCAGACCACGTCGAAGAAGGACGTCGCCTCCTCCCACTCCTGGGTCTGCCTGTTCTGCCAGCGGCGGTTCACGGCGAGGCCGAACGACGCCGTGGCCTGCCCCGTGGGGGTGAACCGCAGCTCCGGATCGCGCGTGATGTTTCCAACCAGGGTGACGTTGTTCCCATTCGACATGATTCCTCCGTTCGAGAGTCAGCTCGCCTCGGCCTCGGCCCCGGTCCGGGATCGAGCGCTGGGACCGACGAGTCCCGCCACCCGATCGGGTAGCCGTATGACCTTGTGACGAAGCACTTCGTCAGTGAGGGAGAGCACCCGGGCAAGCTCGGTCAACGCCGCCGGCTCGGCCGTGATCTCCAGGAGGATGTAGTACCCCTCCCAGCGATGGTCGAGCTCGTAGGCGAACCGGCGCTTGCCCCAGCGGTCGACCCGGCCGAGGTTGCCCCCGCGGGACCGGATGACCTCGGTGGCCCGGTCGATGACCGCCCGGATGGCATCTTCCTCCAGGCTGGCGTCGAGGATGATCATGACCTCGTAGGGCCGCATAACGACTCACTTCCCTCTGGACCCGGCGCAGCTGCGTCCGGGGCCCCGGTCCATCCGGGGCAGGGATAGCTGGAACCTGATCATGCTAGTCGACGTCTGCGATTCGCTCATCTCGTCACCGAGTATGGCGCGGAGGTGTGACAGAGACGAGGAATGCGGGTCAGACGGCGCGACCCCCGGCGAGCCGCGGGTCCCGCAGGTCGATCACCGCGGATCGCGACCTGCGGTTGATGACGCCCCTCCACTGGTGCCAACCGAGACCACCTCGTCCGGTGCGCCGGCGGAAGAGGTGGGCTGGGCCGCGGACCAGAGGCTCGCGGCCACCTCATCTTTCAGGTGATAGCTCTCGGCGTCGGCCGGGAAACGCCCGGCCCGAACGTCGGCCGCGAAGGCCGTGACCGCAGCCGAGGCGTCATCTGCGAGCGAGGCATAGCGACGGACGAACTTCGGGGCTTTGCGCTCCTCCAGACCAACCAGGTCGTGGAATACCAGTACCTGGCCGTCGCACCAGGGACCGGCGCCGATCCCGACGGTAGGAATCTCCACGGCTTCGGTGACCATGCCCGCGACGACATCCGGTATTCCCTCCAGCACGATGGCGAAGCAGCCGGCCTCCTGCAGGGCGCGGGCGTCGGCCAACAGCGTCCTCGCCGCTTCGGCTTCGCGGGCCTGGACCGTAAACCCCCCCATCACGTGCATGGACTGCGGCGTCAGACCCAGGTGCCCCATGACCGGGATCTCCGCATCGGCCAGGGCAGCGACCATGCGAGCGCGGCGGCGCCCTCCCTCCAGCTTGACCGCCTGGGCTCCGGCCCGAACCAGGGCGGCGCCGTTGCGCACGGTGTCGGCCTCGTCGACGTGATAGCTCATCCAGGGCAGGTCGGCCACGACGAGAGCCCGGGGGCCGGCCCGTCTCACCGCGGCGACGTGGTGCGCCATGTCCTCGACGGTCACGTGCAACGTGTCGTCGTAGCCGAGGACGACCATGGCGAGCGAGTCGCCGACGAGGATCAGATCGACGCCCCCTTGATCGGCGATGCGCGCCGTCGGCGCGTCGTAGGCGGTGACCATCACCAGCGGTGGGCTCCCCGTCGCCCGCTTGCGCGATCGTACGGCGGGAACGGTCCCTTGCTGAGCCATGCCAGCCTCCTTCCCGTCCAGCGCCACTCGGCTGCCGGCGGTGGGCCAAGTGTACTGTCAGCCTGGTGGAGCGCGTGTGCGAGAACTGCGCCGGCGAGGACGACGAGCTGGTCGCCGTGCACCGCCTCTACGTGGTGCCGGAGTCGTGGGACACCCCCGCCTCGACCACCAGAGTCGAGGAGATCGAGCTCTGGTGCTTCTCGTGCCGCTCGCTCTATCCCCACGAGCCCGTCGAAGCACCACCGGAGACATGAGGGTTCGGGACGAAGGCGCTTCCGGATCGGTCGATCAGGGCCGATAGGGCCCGCCGACGATCAGTCGATCAGGACCGGTAGCGCCCGCCGACGAGGAACATCCTGGCCAGGTGGTTCCACGCGCATTCGGGGCACACCTCGACCACGTAGCAGGCGAGCTCGCTGGCCCGCTGGGACAGCTTGGCCAACTCCTGCTCGGTCGTCAGGCACCGACCGCTCGGTGGAAGGCGGGGGCCGAAGGCGAACGAGACCAGCACGAGCTTGGCCTCCTCGCAGACCGGGCAGTCCTCGCCGGTCGACGTGCCGACGTTGCGGGCGGCCCGCAGCAGCTCGGGCTGGGCGTCGCAGACGTCGAGCCGGGACATACGCCCGCGTTTGAGCTCGCTCACCACCGAGTTGCGGGCGAGACGGTAGTCCACGTCTGCCGACAGCCCAGAGGAGGGGCGGCGGCCCCGCAACGACTGGGGGTGCAAGCTCACGGCGACAGGCTACCGCCCTCTGCCGGACGCCAAGCCCTGACGGGTCGCGGCCGAGCACCACTGCCGATGTCCCTTGTTCGCCGACCGGCGGCCGCCTTGGTAGCATGTCGATATATCGAATCGATACATCGACCGGTTGAACCGGGGATGATGGGGGTCGACCGGTTGGCCGGTGGTCGAAGCCGGCCAGGAGCACCAGGCCGGAAATCGGTCTGGCGATGAGACGAGACGGAGCACGACGTGTTGGAGATGGCCATCCTCGGCCTCCTGAAGGAACAGGAGCTCCACGGCTACGAGCTGAAGAAGCTGCTCGGTGAGACGCTCGGGCCGCTGTCGAGTGTGTCGTTCGGCTCCCTGTATCCGGCCCTTGCCCGACTCGAGGCTGCCGGCGCGGTCAAGGCGGTCGAGGCCATCCGACCCACCGCCAGCATTCCCATGACCGGCTCCCTCGGCGGAGAGCGGGCCGCCTACCGGGCCCGGGGCGTGATCAGGGGAAGCCGGGGGAAGAAGGTCTACGGGATCACCGAGCAGGGTCAGCGCCTGTTCGAGGAGCTGCTGGTGGCTGACGCCCAGTCGGATGGAGACGACCGCAGCTTCACCCTCCGGCTCGCCTTCGCGCGTCACCTGCCTCCGGAGGGGCGGCTGGGCCTGCTCGAACGACGACGAGCCCAGCTGGTTCAGCGGCTCGGCCGCACGCGCCAGACGATCAAGGCCGGGCGCCAACGCCTGGATGCCTACACACGCTCCCTCGTGGAGCACAACACGGAGACGACCGAGCGGGACATCTCGTGGCTCGACCGCCTCATCGCCGCCGAGCGCAGCTCGGCCCCGCGGGGGGAACAGACGCCAGCCAGGAGAAGTCGGCAGGCCGCCGAGACGGAGGACAAGAACCGATGAGCAAGATCCGGGTCGCCATCGCCGGGGTCGGCAACTGCGCCAGCGCCCTCGTGCAGGGCATCGAGTACTACCGCACCGCCGAACCGGGAGAGACGGTGCCGGGACTGATGCACGTCGTGCTCGGCGGCTACCACGTCGGCGACGCCGAGATCGTGGCGGCCTTCGACGTGGACGCCACCAAGGTGGGGCTCGACCTGAGCAAGGCCATCTTCGCCGGCCACAACAACACCATCCGCTTCGCCGAGGTGGGCGAGCTCGGGGTGACGGTCAGCCGAGGCCCCACTCTTGACGGTCTCGGGAAGTACTACCGCCTCGAGATCGAAGAATCACCGGCCGAGCCGGTCGACGTCAGCGAGGTGCTGCGGCAGACCGGGGCCGACGTCCTCGTTGGCTACCTCCCGGTCGGCTCCGAGGAGGCGCAGCGTCACTACGCCGCCGCCTGCCTCGACGCGGGCGTTGCATTCGTGAACGCCATCCCGGTGTTCATCGCCAGTGAGCCCGAATGGGCTCAGCGGTTCACCGATGCGGGCGTGCCGATCATCGGAGACGACATCAAGAGCCAGGTCGGGGCGACGATCGTGCACCGCATCCTGGCCCGGCTCTTCGAGGACCGGGGAATGGCCCTCGACCGCACCTACCAACTCAATGTCGGCGGCAACATGGACTTCAAGAACATGCTCGAGCGCGATCGGCTCGAGTCCAAGCGGATCTCCAAGACACAATCAGTGACGAGCCAGCTGCAGCACGGGATCCCGGACGACGACGTCCATATCGGTCCGTCCGACCACATCAGCTGGCTGGCCGACCGAAAGTGGGCCTACCTGCGGCTCGAGGGTCGCAACTTCGGCGACGTTCCGTTGAACATGGAGCTCAAGTTGGAGGTGTGGGACTCACCCAACTCGGCGGGTGTGATCATCGACGCCGTTCGCTGCGCGAAGATCGCCCTCGACCGCCAGATCGGTGGACCGCTCCTCGGGCCCTCGGCGTACTTCATGAAGTCGCCCCCCGAGCAGTACCGGGACGAGGACGCCCGCGAGATGGTGGAGCGCTTCGCCACGGGTCAGTGAGCCCCGGACGGGCGCTCCTTCCACCACTGGGACAGCCGGCGTCTAGCCTCGGCCTCTCCCAGCGGACCCTCGTCGAGGCGTAGCTCCAGCAGGAAGTCGCGCGCTTCTCCCACCTCGGGGCCGGGCGCCAGGTGGAGCTGCTCCATGATCTGGTTGCCATCGAGGTCGGGCCGGATCGTGTCGAGCTCCTCCTGGGCTCGCAGCTCCTCCAAGCGGCGTTCGAGCTCGTCCATCCGCAGGGACAACGCACGGGCCTTGGTCGCGCTGCGGGTCGTGCAGTCGGCACGGGTCAGCTCGTTCAGCCGGTCGAGCAGCGGTCCCGCGTCCCGCACGTAGCGACGGACGGCGCGGTCCGTCCAACCCATCCGGTAGGTGTGGAACCGCAGATGCAGCTCGATCAGCCGTGTGACGACGTCGACGTCGTCGTTTGAATATCGGAGCGCCCGCATCCGGTCACGGGCCATGCGCGCCCCCACGACCTCGTGGTGGTGGAA
>DASXCO010000227.1 GCA_036491125.1 Acidimicrobiales bacterium
GCGGCCCTTCCTTGGCGTCCTCGGTGCCGAAGATCGGCCAGCCGATCTCGAGCTCGATCTTGAGCGCCTCGTCCTCGGGGAGGCCCTCGGTCTCCCGCACCGAGCGCTTGATCGCCTCGACGGCCAGTGGTCCGTTCTCGCCGATGAGGCCGGCGATCCGCCTGGCCTCGGCGAGGGCGTCGCCGTCGGGCACGACCCGGCCGACGAGGCCGATGCGATGGGCTTCCCGGGCGCTCACCGAGCGACCCGTCAGCAGCAGCTCCATCGCCACCGTGTAGGGGATCTGCCGGGCCAGGCGAACGGTGGAGCCCCCCAAGGGGAAGAGGCCCCGGCGGGCCTCGAACACGCCGAAGGTCGCGCCCTCGCCGGCGACCCGGATGTCGGTGGCCTGGAGGATCTCGGTTCCCCCGGCGACGGCGTAGCCCTCCACCGCAGCGATGAGCGGCTTCTTCACGTGGTGGTGGCGGAGCAGGGCCTTCCAGTGGAGGTCGGGGTCGGCCTGCATGCGCTCCCGGTAGGCGTCGGGCTGCTGTGAGCCGCCCATGGCCTTGAGGTCGGCGCCGGCACAGAAGGTGCCACCAGCGCCGGTCAGGATGGCGCAGCGGACGTCGTCGTCACCGTCGATCTCGGCCCAGGCGTCGGCCATGCCGACCAGCATCGGCAGGCTGAAGGCGTTCCTGGCCTCGGGCCGGTTCATCGTCACGATCACGGTGGAACCGTCCCGCTCGACCGTCAGGTGCTCGGTGCCTGCCACGGGTACTCCTCGCTCGCCGGTGCGCCGGCGGGTAGAACACATTCTATTTTGGCTCGGGGGCGATGCTAGCTTGGCGGCCGTGGACAAGGAACCCGGGCAGCCTCGACCGGGCGTCGCCGACGGCCTGGGACGCGGCGACCGCCGGTCCTGAGGAGGCTTCGAGCATGTCGGTGTCGATCGTGCCCCTCGGCCGGCTGGTCTACGGCATGCAGCTGCAGGTGCAGGCCAAGAGCAAGACGTTCGCCGAGGAGTGGGAGCTCGGGGCGGGCCGGGACGAGCTCGAGGCGATCGTCCGCAAGGCCGACGAGACCGGCTTCTTCTATGTCGGCGTCTGCGACCACATCGCCGTCCCGCGGCCGTTCGATGCCCACATGCGCACCACGTGGTACGACACGGTGGCCACCCTGGGCTGGATCGCGGCGTTGACCCGCAACGTGCGCATCCTCTCCCACATCTACGTGCTCGCCTATCGCCACCCGCTGCTCACGGCCAAGGCGTTCATGACCCTCGACGAGCTCTCCGGCGGCCGGGCGGTGCTCGGCGTCGGCACGGGCCACCTCGAAGGTGAGTTCAGCGTCCTGGGGGCCGACTTCCACGAGCGGGGCCGGCGCACCGACGAGGCCATCGACGTCGTCCGCGCCGCCTTGACCGAGGAGTACCCCGACGTGGACACGGGCTCGTGGTCGATCCACGACGCCGGGCTGGCGCCGCGGCCGCGTCAGCCCCAGGTACCGATCTGGGTGGGCGGGTCATCGCGGGCGGCCCTGCGACGAGCCGCCGAGCGGGGCGACGGCTGGCTCCCTCAAGGCACCCCCAGAGACGAGATGCCCGAGTCGATCGCCTACCTCCTCCAGCACCGCAAGGCGACGCGCGGCGACGAGCCGATCGACATCGGCGTGATCACCGAGGTGCTGTATGTCGGCGATCCGAGGTGGGACGTGGGGGCCCGCACCATCTCCGGCTCGCCCGAGCTGCTCGCCGAGCGGCTCAACGAGTTCGCGGGCATGGGAGTGAGCCACGTCCAGGTCAGATTTCGCAATCGCTCGCTGCAGGAGCTGCTGGACCAGATGGACGCCTTCGCCGCCGAGGTGGCGCCGCTTCTCACAGGCCCGTGAAACTCCCGCCGTCGCAGACGATGGTCTGGCCGGTGACGTAGCTCGCGCCGTCGCCGGACAGGAAGACGACGACCGCGCCGATGTCGCGCTCGGCGTCGCCGATCCGCCCCAGGGGGACGCGTGCGGTCACCCGCTTGCGCAGCTCGGGATTGGTCTCGAAGGCGCCCAGCAGCGCTGGCGTCTCCGCCACCGGGGCGATGCAGTTGACCGTGATCCCGTGCTCTCCCCACTCTCGGGCCAGGCTCTTGGCCATGGCCCGCTGGGCGGCCTTGACGGGCGCATAGATGGGGATGTTGGCGCTGCCCTCGACGCCCGCGGGCGACGTGACGAGGACCAGGCGTCCACGCTGGCCCGCGGCCCGCAGATGAGGGAAGGCGAGCTGGGCGCAGTGAAACGATCCCCACACCGCCGTGCGCGAGAAGCCGTGCCACATCCGGTCGTCGACCTCCTCCAACCGATGGGGCGCGCCGGCCCGGCCGCCGAAGGCGTTGTGGACCATGATCTCCAGCCCGCCGAAGCGCTCGACGGTCTCCGCTACGGCGGTCCCGACGTCGCCGCGAACTGTCACGTCGGTCTGTACACAGATCGCCGAGCCGCCGCGGTCCCGGATCTCGGCTGCCACCGGCTCACCCGTCACAGCCCGGCGGGCGGCTATGACGACGTTCGCCCCCTCACCCGCAAGGGCCAGCGCGATGCCCCTGCCCACTCCCTGCCCGGCGCCGGTCACCATGCCAGTGCGACCCTCGAGGGATCCGTTCACGGGGCCATCCAGACGCCGCCGTCGACGCAGATCGTCGCCCCCGTGACGAAGTGCCCGCCGTCGCTGGCCAGGAACACGACCACGGGCCCGAGGTCGGTCTCGGGATCGCCGGGGCGGCCGAGCGGCGCAGGGTTGAGCGGCAGATGGTGACGGCCGCCTGCCTCGTCGCCCTCGCCCGTGGCGGCCGCGGGAGCCACGCAATTGACCGTGATGCCGTGCGAGCCCCACTGACGAGCCGCCGACTTGGCCAGCAGCCGCTGGCCCTCCACGGCCGCCGTGTAGGGGACCAGGCCCGCCGCTCCCGACATCGAGAGCGTTGGAGTGGAGAAGATGATCCGCCCTCCGCGCCCTGCCATCTGGGTGAACGCCGCCTGGCACGACAAGAGGCTCGACCACATCATCCCCTCCCACACCGCCTCCCAACGATCCTCGTCCACGTCCACCAGGGCCACGGGCTCGACCGCGATCGGGTCGACGGCGGCGTGCACCACGATGTCGACCGCCCCCAACGCCCGGTCGGCCTCGGAGAAGACCGCTTCGACCTCGGCCCTGCTGCCATAGGCGACGGCGAACCGGGCGACCCGAGCGCCGGCGTCGGCCACGTCGACGGCGGCACCCTCCATGCTGTCGAGGTCGCCGCCCAGCAGTCCGATGTCGGCGCCCGCCCGTCCGAGGGCGACGGCCAGACCGCGCCCCAGCGCCTGGTCGGCGCCGGTCACGAGCGCCACCCGGTCTCGCAGCGGACGGGCGGGGTTGTCGGGCACCTGCGCTTTCTACACCGCCTCTGGGGCGGGGCCCGTGGTCAGCCGAGAATCCGCACCGGCAGGGTCCGCGGTCCCCGCACCTGGCCCGCCGACCAGGTCACCAGCGCCGGGTCGACCAGCTCGAAGGCCGGGTAGCGGGCCAGCCACTCCTCGAGCGCCACCCGCAGCTCCATGCGGGCCAGGTTGGACCCGAGGCAGCGGTGGATGCCGAGGCCGAAGGCGGCGTGACGGTTCTCGGCC
>DASXCO010000228.1 GCA_036491125.1 Acidimicrobiales bacterium
CCGCATGAGGGCGTCCGCCGCCTGGGGATCGGGGGCGACCTCCGACAGCGCCTCGAGCACCGTCGACAGGCCCGGCCTCGTGTCCCCCCGCCGGGGATCGAACTGCCAGGCGGGGTGCAGGGTCCGCCCACCGGCTCGCCAGCCGAGCAGCTGTCCGCGCCGGCGTCGACGGTCGACGCCCTTGCGATCCCCGATGGAGGCGAGGAGCTCCACCACCTGGGCGGTCGGGAGCGCCGCCGCGGCCGCCTCCTCCCTCCTTTCACGCTGACGACGCTCGTTCACCAGCGTTGCCGCTTGGAGCACGTTGCCGGCGGGTCGATCGAACGGACGCTCTGGACCCTCGGCGCCCGCCGCCTCAGCGGCGAGGAACACGACCGCCTCGGCGAGGGCCGCGTCCTGGCTGGATCGCTCCTCGAGCACCTTGATGGCGTGGGCAACCGTGGCTGGCATCCTGACCTCCTGCTCGGAGTCTACAGCGTCTACAGGTCAATCGTCTACACTGTCTACAGTCCGGTGGGTGGGGCGCACCATGATCGGGCCGGCGGTCCTGGTGATGAGCACGATCCCGATGGCCATGACGACGAAGGCGGCGCTTCCGACCGCGATCTCGGCGGGGTCGCTCGTGAATCGCTCCCGGGGATGTGAGCCGTATCCTCCCTCCATGGGCTGGACGCTTCGATCGGCTCAACCGGAAGATGTCGGATCGGTCCTCCAGCTGTGGGGGGCCAGTGATGTCGAACCTACCCACACCGACGATGTCGAGAGCCTCGGAAGGCTCATCGCTCGTGACCCGTCGGCGCTGATCGTCGCCGAAGACGGGAGCCGACTTGTCGGCTCGGTGATCGCCGGCTGGGACGGATGGAGGGGCTCGATCTATCGACTGGTCGTGGCTCCCTCCCACCGCCGCCGTGGACTGGGGCACCGGTTGCTTGCCGAGGCCGAGTCCCGACTCGCAGCGGCAGGAGCACTTCGCTTGCAGGCCATAGTGGTGGAGACCGAGCCAATGGCCGTGGGCTTCTGGCAAAGGAGCGACTGGAACCAACAGGTCGACCGACTGCGCTTCGTGAAGGGCTGATCCCGGTCCGACGAGGACGAACGACTGGCACAGCCTTCCGCGACGGTAGCGGTCAGGTGCCGACGTAGGCCGCGAGGTGCTCGCCGGTGAGGGTGGAGCGGGCAGCGACGAGGTCGGCGGGGGTGCCCTCGAAGACGATCCGGCCGCCGTCGTGGCCGGCGCCGGGACCGAGGTCGATGATCCAGTCGGCGTGCGCCATGACAGCCTGGTGGTGCTCGATGACGATGACCGACTTGCCGGAGTCGACGAGCCGGTCGAGCAGGCCGAGCAGCTGCTCGACGTCGGCGAGGTGCAGGCCGGTGGTCGGCTCGTCGAGGACGTAGATCCCGCCCTTCTCGGCCATGCGGGTGGCGAGCTTGAGCCGCTGCCGCTCGCCGCCGGAAAGGGTGGTAAGCGGCTGGCCGAGGGCGAGGTAGCCGAGCCCGACCTGGGCGAGACGGTCGAGGATGGCGTGCGCGCCCGGCGTG
>DASXCO010000229.1 GCA_036491125.1 Acidimicrobiales bacterium
GCGCGGGGCGAGGTGCTCAGGCCGGCCCTGGGTTTCGGGCAAGCGGGGCGGGGCTCCGCCGGCCCCTAGCCGGCTGACGCCCGAGGACTGCCAGCGGATGAGACTCCTTGTTGTCTCTGCGAGCATGGGTGCGGGCCATGACGGCGCCGCCCGGGAGCTGGCGCGTCGGCTGGACCGGCACGGCCACGAGCCGGTCGTCGTCGACTTCCTGGATGCCATGCCCCTGCGGGTCGGACCTGTGCTCCGAGTGATCTACGGGTGGCAGCTGCGCACGGCGCCCTGGTCGTACGAGGCCAGCTACCGGCTGTGGGCGTGGGTCCCGGTGCTGTGCCTCCCGCTCATCGCCCTCATCGGCGTGCTCACCGGTCACCGGCTGCGCCGGTGGATCCAACGCGAGCGCGCCGACCTGGTGATCTCCACCTACCCGCTGGCGTCCCTGGCTCTCGGTCGCGACCGGCAGCGAGGCAAGCTACGGGTCCCGGTGGCGACGTTCGTGACCGACTTCGCCGTCCATCCGCTATGGACCCATCCCGGCATCGACCTGCACCTGTGCGTCCATGCCCAGGCCGCGGAGGCTGCGGCGCATCAGGCGAAGGGTCCCGCCGTGGCTCCCGGGCCTGCCGTGCCTCCCCGTTTCGGCGAGAACGCCGGCCGGCGGGCCGAGGTCCGTCGAGCCCTGGGGGTGACCGAGGACGAGGGCATCGTGCTCCTGATGGCGGGATCATGGGGCGTTGGAGACCTGGAGGCCACCTTCGATGACGTGGTGGCCACAGGTCGGTACACACCGTTGGTCGTGTGCGGTCGCAACGAGCGGCTGCGTCGGCGCCTGGCGACCAAGGGCGTGGGCCACGTGCTCGGATGGACCGACGACATGCCGGGGCTGATGGCTGCCGCCGACGCCCTCGTGGAGAACGCCGGCGGTCTGACTTGCATGGAGGCGTTCGCCGCCGGGCTGCCGGTGGTGAGCTTCCGACCCATCGCCGGCCACGGCAGGCAGAATGCCCTGGAGATGGACCGCGCCGGGGTGGCTGCCCTGGCGCACTCCGTAGCGGAGCTGGCGCCGACGCTCGATCGGGCCACCGGTCCGTTCGGCCGAGCCCAGGTGGAGGCGGGGCGGGCCATGTTCGTCTCCGACTCGGCGACCGAGGCGCTTCGCCTGGTCGGGCCGCGGGAGCCCGTCGTCGCCGGCGGGGCCCGCCCCGACGCTTCGCTGCTGGCCAGAGGGGCCACGCGGGCGGGGATCGCGGCGGCGGTGCTCAGTGTGGCGGTAGCGATCATGTACGCCGGCTTCACCGAGGGAGTGAGCGCGGCCACGGACCTGGGAATTGGCGTCACCCACATCCGCAACGGCGGAGGCACGTCGTACGTGGCGGTCCGACTGGGGGAGAATGTCCTCGACGATCCCGCGCTGCCGGCGATGCTGGCTCAGGACCATGTCACCGCCGTGGTCGACGGAGCGGTTGCCGTCGCCAATCCGCGTGATGTCAAAGCGCTGAGCGGAGCCGGCGTCGATGTGGCCAACGGCGGCTGGGGCCAGCACAGCGGGATCCAGTGGGAGCGGGCCAGTAGCGACGTCGTCAAGGCCAGCCAGGCGATCCGTGCCGCCACCGGCGAGCGCGTTCAGTATTTTGTGCCCGTGCGCAGCGTGGACGGGTTCGATCTGGTGTCGGCCCGCCTCATCAAGGAGCACGTGGTCCGGCCCACCGGAGTGACGATGCGCCCGTCCCTTCCCCGTCTCCGGGGTGGGGCGGTCTACGTGATCGACGCTCGCACGGGCGATCTCACGCAGTTGCG
>DASXCO010000230.1 GCA_036491125.1 Acidimicrobiales bacterium
CAAGGTCAACTATGACATCACCATCTGGAGCGGCCCCAAGGATGGTGCCTGGGTGGTCGCTGGGCCCTACGGCCCCTGAGCGTGCACGGCGTGTTTCTGCCCCGCCGAGGGGGCCTGGTGGCCCCGTTACCTCAGCGGGGCAGTCGCCGCGGCCTACCCGGTGGCCGACAGCCTCGACCAGGCGGCCGCGGACCTGGTCCGGGAGTCGTCCGAGCGGCGCATGGGCTGGGCGACCGACCTGGCAAGCCAAGGGCCGAGCCGTACCGTGGAAGCGGTGACCGGCAGGCCCAAGCCGTGGGGCCCGCGAACCGGGCCCTCGCTCAAGCTCGCCTGTCGGCCATCTACCCTGGCCCGTACAGCGGCCGTCCCAAGAACCTGCAGAGATCGCTGCCGCCAACGGGCGCTTGGGCGAGCTGCGCCACCTCCGGCGGCAGCTGGAGCGCGGAGAGGCGCCCTGGGCCAACACGGAGGCGGGTCGGCAGCTCCTACGCCGCTACCTCCCAAGGTGGTGGCCAACGGACGGCAAGGTCACGCTGTTCGACCCGATGACGGTGCCGGTCACCCGCTACCGCTATCGAGCGGACAACATTCCTTCGCTGTGGAGAAGTGGAACGATCGGAACGGCGGCATGACGCGCTGTTTGGACCCGTGGAGAGCCGGATGCGTGGGAACGCGCACGTCCGGTTCGGTGAGCGGGCCGGGGAGACGGACGTATGCGCAAGCAGCGCACCGCGCCCCGGCCCGACTTCTACCTCGAGCGGGTCCACCGGGAGATCAAGCGCCGCTGCGACGTCGTCGGTGTCTTCCCGAGCGACGCCGCCATCTCCCGCCTCGTCACCGCGGTGGTCGTCGAGGCCCACGACGAGTGGGCCGTGGCCGAGCGGCGCTACCTGTCTGAGACCTCGATGGCCCAGCTGCGCCGGAGCCCAGCCGCCGAGCTGGCCAAGCCGAAGAGGCCGCCTGGCCGGGTGAGGTCTTAGCCTCGGGCCGAACCCGCGCAGCTCCCCGCCTCCCCCAAGGCTCGCAAGCGACAGGCGGGCTAACCGACCTACCACGGCCGCGGCCGGAGATCACTTCTCCGTCACTAGGCGGGGCGCCATTCTTTTCGGGCCCAGTGGTCTAGCCCGAGATGTCCGGCTTGTTCGTAGCTTCGAGCCGGACTCAGCAATTCGGCGGATGCCGTGCGGGCTCGTTTCGGCAGTTCAGCGGATGTTCAGGCCGACCCTTCTCGTTCAGGCTGGCCCCGAGGCCCGAGCACGAGGCGAGGGTCCGAGCGCCAGACGAAGGAGTAACCAATGAACAAGATCAAGAACCTCACCACGAAGACCAAGGTGGGGGCGCTCGCCTCCGGGGCCGCCATGGCCGCCACCCTGGCTACCGCCCCGGTGGCGGGCGCAACGCCGGCGGCTCCGCCCGCTCAGCCACCCGCTGGCGACCTACTTCGGGGCACCACGATCGATACCCCGATGTCCGGGCAGCCCGACGCTATCCTCGGCCACTCGAGGCCTGACTCGGTGACCGTGGGGGACAATGGGAACAGCCGCACCTTCCATTGGCACTGGAACATCGAGCACGGTCAGAGGCTCGACTTACCCGCCTGGGAGGCGCCAAAGGACACGCCCTACATCGCCACTAACAGCAAGGAAAAGGGGCAAGAAGGCGAATTGGCCAAGGTATGGGAAGCGGACATGACGGTCCAGGCTTCCGAGGGCGTCGGCTACAGCGGCTTCAGGGTCCCCTCGGAGAAGCAGCAGGCCCTATACATGACGGGCTGGCCTCAGGGCGACTTCTTCAGTAACAGCGTCTGGGCCTCCCTCATCCACGATGGGTGGTTCGACCTCACGGTGACGACCACCCGTGGAGACGGCAGCGACGTAGGAGCGGCTCGTGAATTGCCGGTTGACGCAAACGCAGGCCAGCATCGATTCCCACAGCTGCTGTTCCCCTGGGTGGAGGGCAGGTATTGGCGATAACCGCGGATAAGCTCAAGGAAGACGAGCCCGAGGTCACTTCTCCACCACGCGGCGGGACGTCATCCTTCTTCGGGTTGCAGTGGCGCCGACTACCCCAACATCTACTCTCCCGCGGGGGAGAGCCCTACTCTCCGGCAGCATCGGGGCCCAGTCTCGGCCGCATGACTGCCTCGACTCCTGCCTTCAGCCTGCCCTGTGACCTGCCCTCGGGTCCTTTTTGTTGCCCTCTTTCCTGCCCTCGCCTGCCCTGCCCGATGTCTTGCCATCGGTGACCACGCGCGTCTCTTGATGCCATCGGCATGGACGCCCCACGCCCCAGGAGTCGGGCGTCTTGTGAGGCTCGGGGTGGTCCGATTACGGCGCCGGTAGCCTGGTGCTGTGACCACGGGATTGCCGACTCGGCGCTGGACGGTCGACGAGTACCACCGCATGGCCGACGCTGGCGTGCTCGGCGAGGACGACCGGGTGGAGTTGCTCGAAGGGGAGGTCGTCGAGATGGGGCCGATCGGGTCTCGGCACAACGCATGCGTCGACCGACTCGTCGCGCTGCTGCAGCCCCAAGTCGCGGGTCGAGCCATCCTCCGAGTGCAGGGCTCGATCGGTCTGTCCCCTAGCTCGGAGCCTCAGCCAGATGTCGCCGTTCTTCGGTGGCGTGACGACTTCTACGCCGAGGAACTGCCTGGGCCTGCCGACGTGGTCCTTGTCGTTGAGGTAGCCGAGTCCTCTAGCGACATCGATCGCGACAAGACCCGGCTATACGGGAGGGCCGGCGTCGCTCAGGCTTGGGTCATCGACCTCCCCGCCGGTCAGCTGACGGACAGCCGCAGACCGACGCCGGAGGGGTACGCGGAGACCCGGACGTACTCGCCCTCGGACACGGCACAGCTGGCGGCGCTACCGGATGTCGCAGTCGAGGTCGGTCGCACCCTGCCCTGATCCCGCCTGCGCGTGTTGCGTCCGCTCGAGCTCTGACCGCTGCGAGCACCATCTGACCCTCTAGGTCTCGCGGTCCCCCTCGCGAAGCCCTTGCGACACGATTTCGCTCAAAAGTCCCCCTCAAGGTCCCCCTCGAGGCTATACCGTGAAACAACCAGCCAGCTCAGACGCCATATCCGGGGTCAGATGGCCAGTTGGGCTGGAAGAGATGCCACTGCTCGGGAGCCAGGCGGATGAGGTCCTCCAGCTCCCGAGCCAGGGCCTGGGTGACGCGGGTGACGTCGTCGGCGACGGCGCCGAGCCGCTCCACTGGCAGCGGCGGCCGGATCACGACGTGGTGGACGGCGCGCTGACTCGAGTACATCGTCGCCGGCAGTAGGGCGGCGCCGGTGCGGAGAGCGAGGGTGGCCGGACCGGCGGGGAGGGAGGTCCGCTCGCCGAAGAACTCGACCTCCACTCCCGTACCAACGAGGTCGCGGTCACTGAGCAGGGCCACGACCCCGCCGTCGCGCAGCGTTTGCAGGACGGCGGCTCCCGCCCGGAGGCCGAGGGGCACCACCGTCATGCCGATCCCCCGGCGCATCTCGACGAACCAGTCGAACAGCGCCGGCGGCTCGAGGGGCTCGACGACCACCGTGAGCGGATAGCCCACCGACGCCAGCCAGGCGCCCCCCCAGTCCCAGCTGCCGAGGTGGGGAACAGCGAGGATGACACCTTGTCCCCGGGCGATACCGGCATCGAGATGCTCCAAGCCGTCGCGCTGCATGTGCCGGCCGAGCTCCTCGGCCGAGACGTCGAACAGCCGGAACGAGTCGGCCCAGTACTGGGCGTACGAGCTGAACGCCCGCCCGACGGCTCGATCCAGCGCCCGTCGGTCGAGCGCACCTCCGCTGACCCGTTGCAGGTGCCGACGAACCATCGCTCGTCGCGTTGGCATCGCCGTCGAGAACACGGCTCCGGAGAACCTCGTCATCGGGGGCAACGCCGCCTCGGGCAGCGCTCGGGCGATGACGGCCGCGGCCCGGTACCCCGCAAAGATCGCCCGAGCCCGCTGGCCGACCGCGAGGCCCCTGAGAGGCGGCGGGGAAACTACTTGCGCCTTGTCATGGACCGTCACCAGGGATGATCCTCATCGAAATGTGCAAGTAGCTTCCCCGCCGCCTCTGATGGTTACGGCCCGCTGGTGATGCGTCGCCTGCTCCGGCGAGCCTGGCCCGCCCGGGTCGTCCGGCTGGCCGGCACCCGCTGCCGGCGATCCCGCCAGCGACCCCCGGGTGCCCGCCGCTCGGGGCCGGAACGCAGCACGGCGGTCTCCCGCCACTGCCGCCATCGTGACTCCACCCGTCCCGCCCGCCAGCGGGGCGCAGACTCCCGAGGGGCGGGGCTGGCCTGACGCCACACCATGACGAAGCGCTGGAGGACGGTCGCCATAGTGAGGACGAGCATCACCCACAGCACCGGCACGAGGAGGGCGCTGAAGACGAGCCCGATCCCGAGCAGCACGAGGCGCTCGGCCCGCTCCATGATGCCCCCCTTGGCGTTGAAACCCAGCGACTCCGCCTTGGCTCGCTCGTAGGAGACGAGGAAAGAGGCTCCCAGCACGGCGAAGGGCAGCACCGCCGCCTTGCCCCCATGCGTCGAGGCCAGGTACCAGGCCACCCCGCCGAGGAGGAGCGTGTCCGTGACCCGGTCCGCCACCGAGTCGAAGAAGGCTCCCCGGGGCGCCGCCGTCCCCGACGCCTTCGCCACCGGCCCGTCCAGAAGGTCGGGCAGACCGGACGCGACGAGCAGGATCACGCCGACCCACAGGTGCCCGCTGCCGATGGCGAAGGCGGCACCAGCCGCCATCACCAGGCCCGTTAGCGTCAGTTGGTCGGCCGTGACACCGATCCGGCTCAGCCCGGCGCCGAGGGGTGTCGTACCCCGGTCCACCCTGGCCCGCCAGCGGCCGTCGAACATCGTCGCTCCTTCGCTGACTACCACCCCACGGTACCACCGGCCATCTGTAGGCTATCGATGCCCGGTGACCAGCCGGAAGGCCGGTAGACGGGAGCCTGAACCCAGCCTGAACCCAGCCAGCACCCAGGCAACAGCCACCTAGACGAGTGAGGTGTGTCGGTGTGAAGACCTTCCCTCCGGCCCGGATCCGCAATGTCGCCCTGGTGGGACACGGTGGCACTGGAAAGACGACGCTCGCCGAGGCGCTGCTCTCCGAGGCCGGTGCGATCAACCGGAAGGGGCGGGTGGAGGACGGCACCACGACGACGGATTTCGATCCCGAGGAGATCAAGCGCGGGATCTCCGTGTCACTTTCCCTGGCCCCCTTCGAGTTCCAGGGCCACAAGGTCAACCTGATCGACACCCCGGGCTACGCCGACTTCATCGGCGACGTGGCCGCGGCGCTGTCGATCGCCGACTTGGCCGTGTTCGTGGTCAGCGCCGTCGAGGGTGTGGAGGTCCAGACCGAGGTCGTGTGGCGCATGGCGGCCCAGGCCGGCGTGGCCAGGATGATCTTCATCAACAAGCTCGACCGCGAGCGGTCCAGCTTCGAGCGCACCCTGGAGCAGCTGCGAACCCGGTTCGGCAGTGGCATCGCGCCTCTCGAGCTGCCGATCGGCGAGGAGGCGGATTTCCGCGGCGTGGCCGACCTGCTGACCGACACCGGGTTCTTCTACGACGACGGGGCGCCCCGGACGGGTCCGATCCCCGACGAGATGGAGACGCTCGAGCACCAGGTGCGCGACAACCTGGTGGAGGGCATCGTCGTGGCCGACGACGAGCTCATGGAGCGCTACCTGGAGGGCGACGTCCCGAACCCCAAGGAGCTCGAGGACACCCTCGCTCTGGGGGTCGCCTCGGCCAGCGTGTTCCCCGTCATCTGCGGCTCGGCCGCCAGGGGCACCGCCATCGAGCGTCTCGCCGCCTACATGTGCGAGCTGGGTCCGTCGCCGGCCGCCGGCCCGCCGGTCGCGGTCCAGGCCGGTGACACGACCCAGGAGCTGCCGAACGACCCCGCGGGCCAGCCCCTGGCACGCGTGTTCAAGACCCTCGCCGACCCGTACGTGGGAAAGATCTCGATGTTGCGGGTGCTTTCGGGCACCATCCGCCCCGACACCGTGCTCACCAATCCCCGCAGCCACACCGACGAGCGGCTCCACGCCCTGTTCACCCTCCGGGGCAAGGAACAGGACTCGGTCGCCGAGGCACCGGCGGGTGACCTGGTGGCCGTGGCCAAGCTCTCGGACACGACGACCGGCGACACCTTGGCGCCGAAGAACACCCCAGTGGTCGTTCCCGTCCCTCCCCCTTCGCCGCCCGTGCTGTCGATCGCCATCAAGCCTCGCTCCAAGGGCGACGAGGACAAGCTCATGACGGCCCTCCACCG
Organism: Acidimicrobiales bacterium; assembly: GCA_036491125.1. NCBI lineage: Bacteria > Bacillati > Actinomycetota > Acidimicrobiia > Acidimicrobiales > Acidimicrobiales bacterium. The sequence goes on from DASXCO010000230.1 coordinate 6,295, forward strand.
TCTGCTGGAGGAAGACCCATCCATCGAGGTGACCCGGAGCGACGAGACGCACCAGACGGTCCTCGCCGGGATGGGCGAGACCCACCTGTCGATCGCGTGCGAGCGGCTCCACCGCAAGTTCGGCGTGGACGTCGAGACCGAAGAGGTCCGCGTGCCGTACCGCGAGACGATCACCAAGCACGCCGAGGCCGAGGGCAAGTACAAGAAGCAGACCGGGGGCCACGGTCAGTTCGGCGTGGCCAACCTGAAGGTCGCTCCTCTCGAGCGGGGCGAAGGGTTCCAGTTCGTCGACGAGGTCGTGGGCGGCGCCATCCCCCGCCAGTTCATCCCCGCCGTGGAGAAGGGCGTGGTCGAGGCGATGCAGCAGGGTGGCGAGCACGGCTACCCGGTAGTCGACGTCAAGGTGACCGTCTACGACGGCAAGTACCACTCGGTCGACTCCTCCGAGATGAGCTTCAAGATGGCCGGCAGCCTCGGCTTCAAGGCGGCAGTGGCCGCGGCCGGGCCGGTCCTGCTCGAGCCCGTCTCCGCCCTCGAGGTCACGGTGCCGGCGGACTACTCGGGCGATGTCATCAGCGACCTCAACTCGCGCCGGGGCCGGATCCAGGGCACCGACTCGGGCAACGACGGGGAGCAGATCGTCATCGCCCTCGTCCCCACCTCGGAGGTCCAGCGTTACGCCATCGACCTGCGCTCGCTGACCGGCGGTCGCGGTCGCTTCAGCCTCAGCCACCACCACTACGACGTGGTGCCGGCCCACCTCGTGAGTCGGTTGGCCAAGAGCGAGGCTCAGGCCTGAGGCCAGGCCGTCCGCAACCGGCGCCACGTATCGGGGAGGCTCTCCGGCAACACCCTGGTCTCGGCCACGGCGGTGGTGAAGTTGGTGTCCCCCACCCATCGAGGGACGGCGTGGAAGTGGAAGTGATCAGGTATGCCTGCTCCGGCGGCGCGCCCGAGGTTCGCCCCGACGTTGACCCCGTCGGGGTGGTACGAGGCCTTCAGCGCCCGAACGGCATCAGACAGAGCTTTCCAGAGCTCGTCGGCCTCGTCACTCACAATGTCCTCCAGGTCGGCGACGTGGCGCGTGGGCATCACCATCAGGTGACCGCTCGCATATGGGAACGCGTTCAGCACAGCGAAAGAACGATGGCCCCGCCACACGATGTAGGTGACGTCGTCAGGCTCCGTGCTGGCCAGGATCCGGCAGAACACGCAGTCCTCCCGCCCTCGGTCCGCGCCCGCTTCCGGTTGCTGCGCCACCCTCGCGGCGTCCGAGGAGGCGGCCGAGCTGACGTACGGCATGCGCCATCCCGCCCACAAGTGCTCGAGGCTCACGGGGCGTCCGCGGGCGCGTGCTCAGGTCCGATGCGGGCCTCGATTTCGCCGCCCAGTCGAGCCACGAAGTCGTCGACCGGGACACCACGGTCCGGCGTCGCACTCCCCCGGGCGTTCACGCCCACGGTCCCCGCGGCCACGTCGTCGTCGCCGACGACCAGCACGTAGGGCACCTTCTCCAGCTTGGCCCTTCGGATTCGAGCACCGAGTGGCTCGTCGGCCTCGTCCACGTCCGCCCTGTACCCCTCGCTCCGGAACCGGTCGGCCAGTCGGACCGCATAGGCGTCGTGGTCGTCACGCACGGGCAGGATCCGCACCTGGACGGGCGCCAACCACGTGGGCAGGGCGCCGGCGTAGTGCTCGAGGAGCAGGGCCAGGAACCGCTCGACCGATCCGAAGAGGGCACGATGGATCATGAACGGGCGGTGGCGCTGGTTGTCGGCGCCGACGTACCACATGTCGAAGCGCTGCGGCTCCTGGAAGTCGACCTGCAGCGTGGAGAGCTGCCAGCGTCGCCCGATGGCGTCGCGCAGGTGCACGTCGACCTTTGGGGCGTAGAACGCGCCCTCGCCCTCCGCCACGGTGTACGGGATCCCACTGGCGTCCAGCGCCCCCCGCAGGGCCGCTGTCGCCTCCTCCCACTCGTCCAGGCTGCCGAGGTACTCCTCGGGCCTCGTCGACAGCTCGGCCTCGAACTCGGTGAGCCCGAAGGTTCGCAGCACGCGCAGGACGAAGGCCAGCAGGGTCGCCAGCTCGCCGCCCAGCTGCTCGCGCGTGCAGAAGATATGGGCGTCGTCCTGTGTCATCCCCCGTACCCGGGCGAGGCCGTGCAGCACCCCGGAACGCTCGAAGCGGTAGACCGTGCCCAGCTCGAACAGCCGCATCGGTAGTTCCCGGTAGGACCGGGCCCGGCTCTGGTACACGAGGATATGCATGGGGCAGTTCATGGGCTTGGGGTAGTAGGACGCACCCTCCATCTCCATCGGGGGGTACATGCCCTCGGCGTACCACTGGAGGTGGCCCGACCTCTCGAAGAGCGTCGACTTGGCCAGGTGCGGGGTCCAGACGAGCTGGTAGCCACCGGCAAGGTGCTCGACGCGTGAGTAGTCCTCCATGAGCTGACGGATGAGCGCGCCCTTGGGGTGGAACAGCGGGAGCCCGCCGCCGATCTCGGGCGGGAAGTGGAACAGGTCCAGCTCGGCCCCGAGCCGGCGGTGATCCCGCCGCTCCGCCTCCTCGAGACGGTGCAGGTGCTCGGCCAGGGCCGCCTTCGACTCCCACGCCGTCCCATACACGCGCTGGAGCTGGGGGCGACGCTCGTCGCCCCGCCAGTAGGCGCCCGCGACCCGCATGAGCTTGAAGGCGCCGAGTCGGTCGGTCGACGGCACGTGCGGGCCGCGACACAGGTCGACGAAGTGCGGTGAGTTGCGATAGGTGCTCACCGCGCCGACGTCGACGCCCTCGCTGCGGGACTCGGGATCGTCCCCGTCCCGCGCCGCCGCTCCGACCCCCTCGATGATCTCCTGCTTGAACGGCTGGTCGGCGAAGATGCGAAGCCCCTCCGCCGTGGAGTGCTCTTCGCGCACGAAGGGCTGGCCCTCGGCCACGATCTCGCGCATGCGGGCCTCGATCCGGCCCAGGTCCTCGTCGGTGAAGTGCTCGCCTCCGGGAAGCTCGAAGTCGTAGTAGAAACCGTCCTCCACGGCGGGACCGATGGCGAAATGAGCGCCGGGCCAGAGGTCGAGCACGGCTTGGGCCAGGACGTGGGCGGTCGAGTGACGGAGCACCTCGCGCCCATCCGGCGTATCAGCCGTGACGATCGACACGGTGTCGCCGCCGCGCAGGGCGGTCGCGAGATCGACCTCCTTGCCGTCGACCGTCGCCGCTACGGCGGCCTTCGCCAGCCGAGGCCCGATGGCGGCAGCCAGGTCTCCGGCGGTGGATCCGGCCGCCAGGGATCGCGTCGAGCCGTCAGGCAGATAGATCTCGATGTCGTCGGCCATATCAACGAGCGAGCGTACCGCCGGGGCGCGCGGTCATCGACGGAGATTGCGACGGGGCCGGCCCTCTGCGGGCGGCCCCGTCGACGAATCTCTGTTCGTTGACCTTTGCCGGGGAGCTCAGCTCGAGCTGGCGAACACCGGCTCGGGCGCCTCGGCCCGGGCGGCTTCCGGACGGGCCAACATGGCGACGCTCGCCACCAGCACCCACGCCAGGGTGGCGATGCCAGCCCCCATCTGGAGACCGACCCAGGCCGCGCTGTACGTGGTGACGTAGAAGGCGCTGACCCCCGAGAGGAAGGCGGCGGCGCCGAACAGCAGGCCGGCATACCCGAGCGGCGGGGCGACAAGCTCCTTGCGCACCATGGCCAGCGATGCGGCGACCAGGAAGAGGGCGATGGCGAACAGCAGCACGCCGCCCAGGATCTCGCTCATGTAGAAGAGACTCCGGACGACGCCGGCATTCGTGATGAGGTCGATCCGGTGCGACCCGAAGGCCAGCGTCGCCTGCGGGATGGCCAAGAGGAAGCCGAGGATCGCTACTGCGGTGCCGGAAACGAGCACGATCGGCGACAGGGCCTCGCTGCCACCTTCGGCCCGCTGAAGCACGTGGCGCAGGTGGCTGACGAACCAGAGAAAGAAGACGCTGCCCAGCGTCCCGAGCAGGGCCGAGGTGAGCAGGCCGCCCCGGTTGCTGGCGTAGTAGACGGCGATGTTGAAGGCCGACGCGTTGATGTGCGGCGCCGAGGGAACGACGAAGATGCTCGCCAGGATCAACGCCACGAAGACGATGCCGGCGGCAGCTCCTGCCTGTTCCCACCTGTTCTCGTTCATTTCTCCCCCTTGTCGGGCCCCGTGTTGCCGGGACCTCCACTTGGAGGATACGGGCCGCCTGATACCGCTGGAAGGGGGATATTCCGGGCATCCC
>DASXCO010000231.1 GCA_036491125.1 Acidimicrobiales bacterium
GCCAAGCGCGCCGACGCGCCATACACCGTTGGCCGATCGAAGGACTGGCTGAAGCTGAAGTGCGCCTGGGAGCAGGAGCTCGTCATCGGCGGTTACACCGACCCGGCCGGCAGCCGGACGGACTTCGGTGCCCTGCTCGTCGGCTACTACGAGGACGGCCGGCTCCGCTACGCCGGGAAGGTCGGCACCGGCTACACGGCGGCGACGCTCCGCGACCTCGGCGCCCGGCTGCGAGAGCTGGAGTCGCCCGACTCGCCGTTCGTGGACGCCCGACCCGTCCCCCGCGGCACTCACTGGACCCTGCCCGAGCTCGTCGCCCAGATCGGCTTCGCCGAGTGGACGAGCGATGGTCGGCTGCGGCAGCCGCGCTTCCTCGGGCTGCGCGACGACAAGCGCCCAGCCGAGGTCGTCCGGGAACGGCCTCGGTGAGCACCGGGCTTGCGGAAGCGACCAGCCTGCCTAGTTCGTAGGGAATCCGAGGCTGATCGCGCTCGAAGCCGGATCGGGCCATCTTGACGTGATCACCTTGGGCCGGGTGTAGAACCGGATCCCTTCGGGGCCGTAGATCGGAGCGCCGCCGAACATCGACGCCTTCCAGCCTCCGAATGAGTGCCAACCCACCGGCACCGGGATCGGGACGTTGATGCCTACCATCCCCACCTCGGCGGCCCGTTCGAATCGTCGGGCAGCGCCGCCGTCATTGGTGAACAGCGCGACGCCGTTTCCATACGGATTTGCGTTCACGAGCTCCACCGCGTCGTCGAAGGTTGCGGCGCGCACGACGCTCAGGACCGGCCCGAAGATCTCATCGTCGTAGACGCGCATCCCCGGCTTGACTCTGTCGAGCAACGAGCACCCGACGAAGAACCCGCGATCCGTAACGGCGGCCGATCCGTCCACCACGACGCTCGCGCCTTCGTCGGCTGCCCGCTCGACGTACGATCGCACCCTGCTGCGGTGCTCGGATGTGATGAGTGGGCCCATCATGGAGGCGGCGTCATCACCGGGTCCGACGACGACGCCGGGAATCCGTGCGGCGATGGCATCGACAAGGGCGTCACCGACAGAGCCGACGGCGACCACGACCGAGATCGCCATGCACCGCTCTCCCGCCGATCCGTAGCCGGCGGACACGGCTTCGTCGGCGGCGGCGTCGACGTCGGCGTCGGGCAGGACAACCATATGGTTCTTGGCTCCCCCGAGGGCCTGTACCCGCTTGCCGTTGCGTGTCCCTGTCTCGTAGACATCGCGCGCCACGAGAGTGCTGCCCACAAACGACACGGCGTCGATGCCAGGATGGCTCAGGAGCGCACCCACGGTCTCGACGTCGCCCTGCACCACATTGAAGACGCCCTCGGGGAAGCCGGCCTGCCGCACGAGGTCAGCCAGCATGAGCGAAGCCGAGGGGTCCTTCTCTGACGGCTTCAGCAAGAACGCGTTCCCGCAGGCGAGCGCGTTGGCGGCCATCCACAGCGGGACCATGACCGGGAAGTTGAATGGGGTGATGCCGGCGACCACACCGAGCGGCCGGAGCAGGGTGTGCACGTCGACGCCGGTCGACACCTCCGAGCTGTGCGAGCCCTTCAACAGGTGCGGGATGCCACAGGCGAACTCCACGCACTCCAGTCCCCGGGCGACCTCTCCCATGGCGTCCGAGAGGACCTTGCCGTGCTCTGCGGTGACGAGCGCGGCGAGATCGTCCCGGTGAGAATCGAGCAGCTCGCGGAGTCGGAACAGCATGGCAGTGCGTCTGCTGAGCGACGAGTCCCCCCACGCCGCGGAGGCGTCCACCGCCACTTTGACGACACCGTCGACCTCGGCGGCTGACGCAATGGCCACCTCGGCGGTCTGCTCACCGCGTGCCGGGTCGAAGACCGGCGCCGTACGATCAGATGTCCCGTCGACCGCCCTTCCTCCGATCGAGTGACCGATCATCTTCATGGCGAGCTCCTCCGGCGTCAGATCGAGGTGCTCAGAGGCGGTACAGCCGGCGGGAGTTGCCGCCGAGTATCTTGTTGCGAGCCTCTTCGGGAAGAGCCGACAGCTTGTGCTCGACGCTTTTCAGGGGATCTGGGTAGAGGCACGTCGGGTGTGGGAAGTCGGTCGCGAAGAGCATCCGATCCTCACCCACCGTCGAGACGAGATCGGCCAGCTTGTTGAAGTTGTTCTCGAACCAGAACGTGGCGTAGAGGTTGCTCCTGAAGTATTCCGACGGCATCTTCCTCATCTGCCGCAAATCACCCGGACAGTTCTCGGCCATCTCGTAGTCGAGCGCCTCGAGGATGAACGGTATCCACCCGACGCCGCTCTCGACCGAGACGGCCTGCAGGCCCGGATGCCGATCGAAGACCCGGGAGAGGATCAGATTGACCACAACGCGGGCATTGCCGACGAAGAGAAGCGTGCCGCCGATGGCGAGCTGGATGTCGCGCGGGTGCGACGGCCAGGGGTATTGGCCGTAGAAGCCCATCCCGGTGACGCTGGCGCCGATGTGGAAGTGGACCGGCAGCTGATGTTCCACGCAGGTTGCCCAGAACGGGTCCCACGCGACGTTGGCGAGATCGGGAGCACCCATGTCTTGTGGGTCGGAGGTCATGTTGACCCCCCGGGCGCCGAGCCCGGCGACCCGCTTGGCCTCGGCCACGCACGCCTCGATGTTCCACGCGGGCATCAGGGGCAGGGGCAGCAGCCGATTGTTCGACTCAGCCTGGATTTCAGCCTGCGTGTCGTTGTACAGCTCGATCGTCAACCGCCGCAGGGCCTCGTCCTCGACGAAGGCGAGGTCCTGCCCGCCGAGGCCGATGGTGCTCGGGAATATGAGCTGTGCGTCGATCCCGAAGTTGTCCATCAGCTGGAGGCGAACCTTGGGGTCGTACGCACCCATGTGGACGTCGTCGATCCTCCACTCCTCGAGGACCCCGGCCGAGGACGACTTGCTCCCGTCGCGTCCCACCACCGCTCCGGCGTACGCATGACCCATCGGGTGGCCGTCGAAGACCCACATGGGCTCGCCGTCGACATCCTCGACGTGAGGCACCCTGTCCTTGTACTTCGCCGGCGCTCGTCGGGTGAACAGCTCTGGGTGTTCGGACCAGTGGGAATCAGCGTCAACGATGAAGGGCTTCTTCGCCTGAAGTGTGGTCTCTGACATCGACGTCAACTTTAGTACTAGGGTCCGGGCGTGGCAACGGCAACGGTCAACGGGATGACGCTCGGCTACGAGCTCGTCGGCGACTACGGACGGCCGTGGGTGATCACCCCCGGCGGCCGCTATACAAAGGAGGAGCCGGGTGTGCGCGAGCTGGCCGAAACGATCGCCGCGGGAGGTAACCGCGTCCTGATCTGGGATCGGCCGAACTGCGGAGAGTCCGACGTATGCTTCCAGGGCCCGACCGAGTCCGAGATGCAAGCGGACGCCCTCGCCGCCCTCCTCCGTCACCTCGACCTGGCGCCGGCCGTCATCATGGGCGGGTCCGGCGGCGCCCGGGTGTCTCTCCTCACCGTAGCCAACAATCCCGACGTGGCCGCAGGCCTGGCCGTGGTCTGGATCAGCGGTGGCGTCTTCGGCCTCATGATTCTCGGTGTTCACTACTGCGGCGGATCTCTCGAAGCGGCGTGGACCCAGGGGATGGAAGCCGTCGCCGCCCTGCCTGAATGGGCCGAGGTAATCCGACGCAACCCGTCCAATAGACAGCGGTTCCTCGACCAGGAACGCACCGCGTTCGTCCAGACCATGGAGCGCTGGATGCAGGCTTACTGCCCACGGTCCGGCCAGCCGGTCCCCGGCCTTCCGGACCACCTGGCCCGCACCATCAAGGTCCCGACCTTGGTCTTCCGAAGCGGGGCCAGCGACGCATTCCACACCCGCCCCACGTCCGAAGCCATCGGCGAGCTGATCCCCAGCGCCCGGCTCGCCGAACCCCCCTGGCCCGACACCGAGTGGTTCGACGGCCAGCAGAGGCAAGCCCACGGCCAGCAAGCCGGTCCCTTCGTGAGCTGGCCCCTCCTGGGGCCGCAGCTACTCGCCTGGGCCAACGAGAGCCTGGGGTGATCGAGCTGTGCGCTCCCGTGCCGTTATGGCGACTCCGGCGTAACCCCGGCACCCCTGAGCATCCGACGAAGGTCGATCACCATCTGCTCGTCGATGTCTCGACCTCGTGGAGCGTCCAGAGTCTCGGTCTCAGCCCCAAGGGTCACTGTGAAACGGCCGTCGTGGCGCCTAGTGACCATGGCTACGCTCTGCAGTAGCGACAGCACGTCGTGCCACTCGATGTTGTGGCTCACCGGATGGCCGAAGATTTTTGCCACCGTAGCCCGATGATGAGCGTCAAGCTTCACACACCGGAGCGTAGCCGTCTTGTCGGCACCCATTCACGCTCAGGATGGGCGGGACGAACGCCGTCCGGAGAACCAGGGGCGCCGTCGGGCGTGCGATACCCGACTCGGTTACTGTCCACACCCAGCGGCCGATTGATGCGGACATGTCCTCGAATTGGGAAATCGTCTATCGCGACAACGTGAACTACATCTACGGCCTGATGTTCTCGCGGGTCGGGAACCGCCCCGATGCCGAGGATCTGACCTCGGAAGTGTTCCGAACGGCTCTGCGTCCTCTTCGGCTGTCCGCATCAGACCCCGAGATTCGTTCCTACTTGCGGGCGACTGCGCACACGGTCCTGGCCTCACACTGGCGACGTCGCTTCGGGCTCGAGGTGACGACCCTGAACCCGGATTCGGAGCTGCCCGATGCAGGCGACGATGTTATGGAGAGCGACGCCCCGCAACGAGCAGCTGAGATCCTGGACGGTCTCCCCGAGCGGTACCGGCGCATCCTCGAACTGCGCTTTCTGGAGGCCCAGTCGCTCAAGGAAGCGGCTCGGGCCATGAACATCTCCGTGGGCAACGCAAAGGTGCTGCAGCACCGCGCCCTCCGCCTGGCGGCGGGTGCAACAGAAGGGAGAAACCAATGACGAGGCGCAGGTTCACTGCATTCGTCGAAGCCCTGATCCACAACCGCCGGCCTCGGGCCTTTCGAGCATCCCCCGAGGACGCCGACGCGATGAGAGTGGCGATCGATCTTCGGGCCACCAAGGCCGAGGAGGCAACACCAGACCCCCAGTTCGTGAGCGATCTGCACGATCGTCTCAGCCATGAGCTGGACCACCGCCCAGCGGAGCAACCGGTGCCGCTATCGCGGGTGTCCCGACGGCGCCTGTTGGAGGGTGCGGGGGTGGCGGCGGCAGCGGCCGGGGTCGCCCTGGCCATCGACCGAACCGCCTTTACCCCATCGGGCCAACCGGCACCGCAGACTGCCCAGGGCCAACTCGCTCCGAACGGCGGTACGTGGCACACGGTTGCCTCGACGACAGCGTTGGGCGAGGGCGTCCTGACCCGCTTCGATACGCCCGCCGCCATCGGGTTCGTCACTAATGACGGCGGGACCCTGCGCGCCGTCTCGGGTGTGTGCACCCATCAGGGCTGCCTGCTCCAGCCCAACCAGAGCGCCGACCGCCTCGAGTGCCCCTGCCATCGCGCCGCGTTCTCATCCTCGGGCCAGCTGCTCTTCGCTCAACTCCCGACTCCTCCTGGGCCGCTGCCGCGCCTGCAGGTTCGACAGCAGAACGGGCAGGTGCAGGTTTTACTTCCTCCGCCGATCTGACTCGGGTTAGAGGCTGGTCGCTACCGGCGCTTCTCCGACGTTCAGCCGTCGGGCTGCACGTCCCCCTCGTCGAACCTCACGGCGAGCAGGGAGCCGTCAGAGACACGCCGAAGGAGGTAGCCGGGCTGGTCGTTGGAGCCCCCCTCGGACCGTTCGACCTCGAACCCCGACGCCCACGACCCGTCGAAGCGGTTTCGGACTCGCACATGGGTCCCTGTCCTCAAGCGGCCCTGAGATGCTGGCGGGTACGGCTTGGTCGACGAGGCGGTGTAGGCCACTCGCTCTTGCCTTTGTCCATTGCTCGGTACGGTGCTCGGCGTCATCGCGAGGACGTCGTAGACCTCGGCCCCATCGATGGTCTCGACCTCGACCAGGCGTCGTGACAGCTGCTCGAGGCTGCCCCGATGGCCGCGGAGCAGCTCGAGCGCTCGTTGCTCGGCGTCTCGCAGGAGCCTGATCACCTCCTCGTCGATGAGCCACTGGGTTCCCTCGGCGTATGGTCGGCCCTGCCCGGTCACGAGCCCCGCGCCTGTAGGGGCCGCGAACCCGACCGGGCCGAGCGAGCTCATCCCGAACTCCCGCACCATGTGAGTGGCCAGCTCGGTGGCGCCCTCGAGGTCGTTGGCCGCGCCGCTGGAAGGCTCCCCGAGCACGATCGATTCCGCTGCTCGACCCCCGAGGCGCACCGCCAATGAGTCCTGGAGATAGCTCTCGGGGTACAGGCGGCGCTCGTCGGCCGGCAGCAGCTCGGTGGCGCCGAGGGACATCCCGGCCGGCAGTATGGTCACCTTGGCGATCGGGTCCGCATGGGGGGAGAGCGCAGCGACCAGGGCATGGCCCGACTCGTGCACCGCCACGGCGTGCTTCTCCTCGGGAGACAGGGCGTTCGAGGCCTCTCGCCGGCCGAGGATGATCCGGTCGCGGGCCTCGGAGAAGTCGGCAGCGGTGATCACGGCGCGATCGTCACGCACCGCCACGATCGCCGCCTCGTTGACGAGGTTGGCCAGATCGGCGCCAGAGAAGCCCGGTGTCCCCCTCGACACCGCGTCGAGGTCGAGGCCAGTCGCCAGATGGCGGCCGGCGGTGTGGACCCGAAGGATGGCCGCGCGCTCGGCTCGATTCGGCAGGGGGATCTCGACCCGTCGGTCGAACCGTCCGGGACGCAGCAGCGCCGGATCGAGGGTCTCCGGTCGGTTCGTCGCCGCCATCACCACGACCCCTGAGTGGGCGTCGAACCCGTCCATCTCGGCCAGGAGCTGGTTGAGGGTCTGCTCCCGCTCGTCGTTCGAGGTGAGGTTGATTCCTCGACGCTGGCCGATGGCGTCGATCTCGTCGATGAAGATGATCGACGGGGCTTGCTTGCGCGCCTTGGCAAAGAGGTCCCTGGCCCGGGAGGCCCCCACCCCCACGAAGAGCTCGACGAAGCTCGAGCCGCTGACGGCAAAGAAGGGGACGCCGGCCTCGCCCGCCACGGCTCGGGCCAGCAGTGTCTTGCCCGTCCCTGGCGGTCCAACCAACAGCACGCCGCGAGGGCCCACGGCACCGGCCCGCTCGTAGCGACCGGGGTCCTTCAGGACGCTCACGACCTCGCTCACCTCCTGCTTGGCCCCTTCGTAGCCGGCGACATCGGAGAATCGAGTGGACGGCTTATCAACGTCGTAGAGCTTGGCCCGCGACGCTCCGATGCCGGTGATCCCACTGACCTGACGCCGGGCGCCGCGACCGATCAGCAAGAAGAGGCCGAGGAAGAACACGAGAGGTAGGAACGAGAGGATCGTCGTGAACGCCGAGGTGTGGGGCCCGGTGCCGGTGATGGCCACCTGGTGCTGCTGGAGCAGAGGGGTCAGCTGGTTGTCCTGGAGGGCCAGAGGGATCTGGGACTTGTAGCTTCCTCCCCCCTTGAGCTGGCCGCTCACCGCCCCGTTGGGATCAATGGTGGCCGTGGCCACCTGGTTGGCCGTCACCCTTCCGCTGAAGGCGGAGAACGACAGGTTTGACACCGGCGCTGCCGCCCTCATCGAGGGGATGAAGAGCAGAATCAGGGTGACCACGATCCCGGCTACCAGGAGCAGCCCCCGCAACCGGGGAGGAGGCGGGCGGGGCGGCGATCGGTCAGACGACTGTCCGCCACTGGCGCCGCTCGGCGACTCCCGATCCCCAGATAGCCCGCCGTGTTGCTGGTTGTTCGCTCGCAGCCTCATCGCACGACCACCTGTCCGTTGATTTCGAAATGCACCGTCGACGTATACGGGAAGACACCCGGTGAATCGAACGTGTGGAAGTAGGTTCCCGTGGTCTGGGTGGCGCTCTGGAACCCGGCGAAGGTCACGTTCTGGGGTACGGAGCTGTCGTCCCATTTCCACTCGACCGTCTGGCCGACATGGATCGTCACCGAGGTCGGGACGAAGCTGACCACGTCGTTGGCGTCGGTGGCCGGTGCGCTGCCGATCATCACCACGGCGGCCGGTGTAGCTCCCTGCCCCGGCATGGACACACCGATGGCAGAGGGCACTGGCACGTTCGGAGCAGGTGCCGCGCCCCTTGTCTGACCGAGCGCGAAGGCGAGGGTCAAGACGACGAGGAGCACGCCGATGGCGACAACCACCGTGCCGACACCGGGCTGGAGTCTGCCCGGTCGCCGCGGCGGACCTTGGCTCGTCTCCCCGTTGTCGCCATCGAGAAGAGTGCTCGGTTCGGATGGCATCTTGACCGCCTCATCTGCTCCGTTTGGAGCTCTGCCAACACATAGGGCCGAGGGTTACGGTCTGGCCCCACGGTGAATGACCCTCAGTGGCCAACGGCGCCGCCGTCGATCGCAGCGGTGGCCAATTTGGATCTCGAGGGGTGACTCAGGAGAAGGTGGCGCTGGCGAGCGTCGAGCCGGTGGGCGTCACCAGCTTCGCTCCCCTCAACTGGCCCACGTCCACCCCCACGCTCTGGGCCAGCTGAGCTCTCCCATCGTGGATTTGGGCGGTCCCTACCGGCACTGTGGTGCCATTGGCCAGTTGTAGCTGGCACATCACGGTGCCCGTCGTGCCACCCGCGTCCAGGGTCATGAAGATCCATGAGGGATCCCCCCGGTGGACGTAGACCTGACCCACCGGACGTCCCCCGGCACCGTGGAGGCTGGCGAATCGCACCGACGCGCCGATGGCGACCTGTGGAGTCGTTTTCGGGGACGGTTGCTCCAGGGCGTTGGTCGCCACCACCGTGCCACCCACCAGAACCGCCGCCGCGGCAGCGACGCCCAGAAGCGCCCGTCTGGGTCGGCTGGGACGTAGCCCACGCGCAGTCGACGCTCGTGCCATCTGCCGGGGTCCCGCCTGCTCCTCGACGAGGTGCAGATCGCTGGCCTGCTCGGCCAGCTCACGGTGGAGCCCGGCCATGAACTCCTCGTCGGGCCCCCCCTCACCAGGACGCCCGGCGCGCAGTGCGATAGCAACCCGTAGAACCTCGGCGTCCTTGGGAGTGGCGTCGAAGCTCTTGGGGCGTCGATCGTCAAGGATCGCCTCTATAAAGGCTCCAAGCCCATTGCCAATCATCTGTTCTTCTCCTCTGCAACGCTCGCCGCCATCCGCAGGGCGCGGTGCTGAAGGACCTTGGCGTTGCTCACACTCACGTCCATGGTGCTGGCCGTCTCTTTGATCGAGCACGCCTCTAGGAACCGCAGCTCCAGCACCCGCCGATACCTGTCAGGAAGCCCTTCCAAGATGCCCGCCGCCCGCTCTGGAGCATCGCTGAGCGGAGACGCCTCTTCCATGTAGCTGGCGCCGGTGTCGGGATCGATAGCCGTGACCTCCACGCCGAACCGGCGGCGCCAGTGAGACGCCAGCACCGTCTGCGCAGTTGCCACGAGGTAGGCACGAACCTCCCCCTTCGAGGAGTTCAGTCGAAGCGGGCCCAGTGCGGCCCGGAAGACCTCGGAGGTCAGATCCTCGGCGTCAGCCCGATTCCCGACCCGGGAGAACATCAGCCGATACACGCTGGTGACGTTGTCGCGGTAGGCAGAGTCCCAGTCCGCGTAGATGTCGCCCTCCACGAGCCGGAGGTGACCGACACGATCGCGGCCCTCCCCTGCACCGCCAGGTGGAGGGAACCTTTCGGCCGGGACAGGCGCCCGCCCGACGTCCTCTCGAGGTGGCTCGGCGGTTGTCATCATCTTCTAATAGCTCCGCGGGTTACAAGGCCGCGACTACGGCTTCAGGCGCCTGGCCACGTGGCGCTCTGCCCACACCGCAGCCAGAAGGACCTGGCCGACAAGGTTGATGGCCCGGCAATCGCGCTCTGAACGATCCCGGGATCGTGTCGCCGGCGTGTAGGTCTGGGTGCTCACTGGAGGACCCCCTCTCCTGTATTTGCGACTCATCCGTCTATAGGGCTCTGGGTTACAACGACCCGGCCGCCGGCCCACACTGGCCGCGGGAGCCGGCGATCTCCGGTGGGGCCGTAACCCGGCCGCCTATCTACGAGTTGAGGCAGAGAACGTGGACGTACGACCCAGATCTGCGTCACGAGCCTGCCGGGTGAGATTGAAGCAGCCAACAGTTCCCGAACTACGACGGAGAAGAGATTGCCGTGCTGATCGGATCGTTCAATCCAGCAGAGAGCACCAAGGCCTCGGACGTCTACGAGGACTTTCTCGACCGGGTCCTTGGGGGTGACAGAGCGCATCGCTCAAGTGCTCACTTCGACAATCCCGCCAGCTCCAGGCAGAGCGGGCCGGAGGCCGAGTTCGTCTTCGCGTGGAACGCGGCGGCTACTCGGGGCGACTCCATCACCGTCACCAAGGCCATGTGGGACAAGGCGTGCGAGTGGGCCTGGGGAGA
>DASXCO010000232.1 GCA_036491125.1 Acidimicrobiales bacterium
CGAGCGCCGACCAGCGCCAGCTCAGCACCCTGGTGGCCCGCCTGGTCGACGCCGCCCTGACCCGCCGGGGTGGTCGCTCCCGCGCCGGTGCGACCCGATCGTCCAGCACCGAGCGGGAGCTGGCCCCGGGAGGACGCACCACCGGAGGGGCGAAGCCGCATGACCCGTCCCCCGCTCCGAGGCCGTCGCCGGCCCAGCTCGATCTCGGCCTGTGAGAAACTATGACTCCGTGGTCCCCGAACCGGCTGGACCCCAGCACCGGCTCCGGATTCCCGGCCATCCGGTCGTCCACGCTCGCCGTAGCGCAGCGGCGCCCGTCTCCGCCGTCGGAGTCGATGCCGAAGGTCGACCTGGCAGGGGCGCCGGGACGGACAGCGGCACGTCGTTCCGCGCCACTACGGGCGGCGGTGACCACCGCGATGCCCAGCGCCAGACGGCATCCACTCCCGCGCCGCCCTTCAACACGGTTCGGTCACGGCCATCGCGCCTGCTGGCGCGCCATGACCCATCCCCTGACCCGATCTTTCGCCATACTTCTCTCCTGTGACGCCCGAGGATCTGGACACCCGATTCGACGTCGGCTTCGAGACGCCGCCGCCCCCGGGGCCTCCTCCCTCGGGCCCGCCGCCGCGTGAGCGCCGCCGGCGCCGGCACCGGCGCCGTCCGCGGCTCTGGACGGATGTCTCGACCCGTGGCCGTGCCGTTCGGAGCGCCATCGCCGCAGTGCTGCTGGTCTGTATCGCCTGGTTCGGTTGGTCGTTCGGTCACGCCCTGACCGTTCCCGGTGGGGCCGGCCTCGGTGCCAACGCCACCGAGTGGGTGCGCGACCACGGCGGAGCCGGCATCGTGCGATGGGTCGAGCGCGAGTGGTACTTGCACCACCAGCCCCCGAAGGGCGGTCGCCCGGCGCCTGGCCTCATTCCCTCTGCCGGTCCTTCGACAAAGGCGCCGACCGCCAAGGGTCCCCCGCACCTGCCAGCACCGGCTTCGGTCGTCCCCCTGGCCAACCCGCCCCTGCCGGGCGAGGGCGAGTGGCATCCGATCGGGCGTCCGGTCGGGGGGCTGCCGGCGGTGTACTCGGCCTTCGTGCGGCCCGACCCCGTCCACACCAGTCTCGTCACCGGCGTGGCGTGGATGGACACCGACCTGCTCCGGGCCAAGCTCTACTCGGGGTCGGAGGTCCCCGGCGGGACCTGGCCCACCATGACTCCCGTCCCCCCCGAGCTTCGGCCGAGCATGGTTGGCGTGTTCAACTCGGGCTTCCGCCTGCAGGACTCCCGCGGCGGCTACTACACCGACGGCCGGCTGGCCAAGCCCCTGGTTGACGGCGCCGCATCCCTGGTCATCAGGACCGACGGCGTGCCGACTGTCGCCAAGTGGGGGAGAGACGCCGTCATGGGTCCTGACATCGCGTCGGTACGCCAGAACCTTGCTCTCATCGTCGACGCGGGAACCCCGGTGCCCGGCCTGCAGAGCGACTCCAACGTCGCTTGGGGTGCCACGTTCGGGAACGCCGTCCTCGCCTGGCGTTCAGGTGTGGGCGTCACTGCCAACGGGGCCATCGTGTACGCGGGAGGCCCCGGGCTCAGCGTGTACACCCTGGCTCAGGTCCTGTCCCACGCCGGAGCCGTGCGGGCCATGGAGCTGGACATCAACAGCGCCTGGGTGAACTACATCTCCTACGCCCAGGCTCCCGGCCTTCCCGCGGCGCCGGAGACCGGGACCAAGCTGCTCCCCAGCATGCAGTGGACGACCGGGCACAGCTTCGACGCCAGCACCCGTGACTCGGTGGTCATGTCGGCCACGCCGGGAGCGGACGCCCTGGCCGGCAAGACCACTCCCACGAGCTCGACCACACCCGCTCAGCGGCCCACCCATAGGTGAGCGAGCCGACGCTCGACCCTCTCGACAGGTTCCGCCTCGACGGGCGGGTGGTGCTGCTCACGGGCGCGTCCAGTGGTATCGGGGAGCACCTGGCCCGGGTCCTGCACCAGGCGGGCGGCCACCTGGTCTTGGCCGCCCGGCGCGCCGATCGCCTCGAGGGGCTGGCGGCCGAGCTCGACGATGCCATGCCCGTTGCCTGCGACGTGAGCAGGGACGAGGACCTGGAACGCCTGGTGGGGCAGGCGCTGGACCGCCATGGCCGCATCGACGTGCTGGTGAACAACGCCGGCACGTCCGACCCGCTGCCCGCCGAGGACGAGCCGGCTGAGCGTTTTCGTGAGGTGATGGGGGTCAACCTGACGGCCGCTTTCGTCCTCACCCAGCTCGTGGGGCGCCAGATGCTCGAGCGGGCGAGCGGCGTTGTGGTCAACGTCGCCTCGGTGCTCGGGCTGGTGGGGTCCGGGCAGATACCTCAGGCCGGCTACGTGGCCAGCAAGGGGGGTCTCGTCAACCTCACCCGGGAGCTGGCGGCTCAGTGGGCGCGCCGAGGCGTGCGGGTGAACGCCCTGGCTCCGGGGTGGTTCCGCACGGAGATGACCGAGGTCCTCTTCGCCGACGAGGGCGGGCAGCGCTGGATCAGGCGCAAGACACCGATGGGCCGGGCGGGCGAGCTGCACGAGCTCGACGGCGCCCTGCTGTTTCTCGCCAGTGACGCCAGCAGCTACGTGACGGGCCAGGTAGTCACCGTTGATGGGGGATGGACAGCGATCTGAGGCTCTACCACTGGCGGCCCGCGCCGGCCGTGGTCACGCGTCCGTGAGCACGACCACCTTGCCCAGCTTGCCCGGAGTGGCGAAGTGTTCGTATGCCTCGGTCACCTGCTCGAGGGCGAAGCGGGCGGCGATCGGCACCTGCAGCCGGCCGGCGGCCAAGAGGGGCAGCGCCTGGCGCTCGAGCCGTCGCGCCGCGTCCGCCTTTGCTTCGAGCGGACGGGCCCGCAACGTGGAAGCGACGATGCGGGACCTCAGCATCATGAGCGCGAGGAGGTCGATCTCGGCGGTGGCGCCGGCCCCGATCCCGATGACGCTGATCCGGCCGCCGTTGGCGAGTGACGCCAGGTTGGCGGCCATGTTGGGCGCTCCGACCAGCTCCAGCACGACATCGAACGGCCCGTGGGCGCCGAACTCCTCGGGGCCCACCACGTTGGCGCCGAGGGCAGCCACTGCCGGGCGGAGCTCGGCGCGGCGGACAGTCGCGGTGACCCGGGCGCCTCCGGCTGCGGCCAGCTGGACGGCGGCCGTGCCCACGCCACCGGCAGCGCCGTGGACAAGAAGGTGCTCACCCAGAGTGAGCTGGCACTGGGTGAACAGGGCGTCGTGCGCTGTCGTGTAGGCCTCGGGAAAGCCACCGGCGGCGTCCCAGGTCATGCTGTCGGGGACCGGCACCGCCGTCCGCTCGTTCACGAGGACCAGCTCCGCCTGGGCACCTCCGCCGACCACCGCCATGACCCGGTCGCCGGTTCCGAACCGCTCGACGTCAGGTCCCACGCCCACCACCTCGCCCGCCAGCTCCATCCCGGGTATGTCGGCCGGGCTGCCGGGGGGAGCGGGATAGGCGCCCCGGACCTGGAGCAGGTCGGCGGCGTTGATGCCGGCGGCCCGCGTTCGAACCAGGAGCTGGCCCGTGCCGGGAACCGGATCGGGTCGGTCGGCGACCACCAGAGCGCCGTCCATGATCGTGGCTGCCCTCATGGCGTCAGTCTCTCAGGGGCGGTGTTCCGCTACCGGACCCGACCGGCCCCGTAGTACCCGCTGCGGATCGCCGGCTGGTAGGCGACGTTCGTGCCGGTGTGGTCGGCCACAACCATCTGGCCGTTGCCCACATAGATGCCGACGTGACCAGGCGCGGGCGACTCGCCGCCCCAGTTCTCGAAGATGAGGTCTCCCGGTTGCAGATCGCTCTGGGAGACTCGGCTGGTGTCGTCGTACTGCATGTTCGAGGAATGCGGCAGTGACACGCCGGCGTGCCCCCAGGCCCACATGGTGAGCCCCGAGCAGTCGAAGGAATCAGGCCCCGCCCCTCCGTACTGGTACGGCTTCCCCACCTCCTGTTCGGCCCAGTACACGGCCGCCGACGCTCCACCGTTGGGCGCCTGGGCGGGCCCGGCGGGCGCCCCTCCGTGGCTCGGGCTCAGCCGGGGGGTCGAGCTGGCGGCGATTGCCGTGGCAGCCTGACGCTGCTGCTGGGCCTGGGCCACGAGGCCGACGAGCTGGCCCTTCACCCGAGAAAGGGTGGCTTCCTCTGCGGCCGTCTGGGCGGCGGCGGCCTGCCCGGCGCTGGCGACCGAGGTCAAGGCCGCCTGCGCGTGCTGCTGGTCGACCTCGAGGGCGGCCTGCCTGGCCTGGAGGGCCTGGCGGGCCTGGCGCAGGTGGCCCACGATCTGGTGCTCGTCTCCCGCCAGCACGTCGAGGTACTGCTGACGCAGCAGGGAGTCGTAGGCGACGCCCCTCAGCACGTCGGTCGACTGGGAGGTCCCTCCATCCATGAAGGAGCTGACGGCTTCCGTGCGCAGCCGGTCGTCGAGGGCGCTCACCCGCTGCTCGTTGTCGGTGACCTGGGCCTTCGCCGCCGCCACCTCGGCCGAGACCGAATCAGCTCGGATCCGCGCCAGGTCGTACTGCTCGGTGAGATGGTCCTGCTGCGCGTTCTGGTCGTCGATCTGAGCGGCGAGGGTGCTGGCCTGGGCCTGCAGGTCTCCCGCCGGATCCCCGGCCGCGGGCTTGGGCCCCGCCGCCAGCGGGTAGACCACGACGGTTGTGGCCGAAGCAACAAGGGCGAGGTACCGGCGCCACCGGGTGGTCATCCCCGGCGCGATCCGTGGAGCGAAGGGCACAACGGGCCAGCAACTTACGATGGCGCTGTCTTTTGATGCAAACCAAGGCCAAGCAAACGCGAACGACGAGCTAGCTCGCTACCAACCACGGCCCCGGGATCGTCGCCACTACACCCAGGTCAATGCCCGGCGCTACCGTCCCGAGGATGAGTGATCTGTCAGCCGGTGGTGAGCAGAGAATCGAGCACGACTCGATGGGTGAGGTGCGGGTTCCGGCCGCTGCCCGGTGGGGGGCCCAGACACAGCGGGCGGTCGAGAACTTCCCCATCTCGGGGATGCGGATCGACCGCTCGTTGATCGCCGCCCTGGCGGCCATCAAGGCGGCGGCCGCGCTGGTCAACGGACGCCTGGGAGTCATCGAGGCGGATGTCGCCGAGGCCCTGCACCACGCTGCCATCCAGGTGGAGGAAGGCCGGTGGGACGACCACTTCCCGACCGACGTGTTCCAGACGGGATCGGGCACGTCGTCCAACATGAACATGAACGAGGTCCTGGCCAGCCTGGCGGGCGAGCGCCTTGGCCGTGAGATCCGACCGAACGACGAGCCCAACGCCTCGCAGTCGTCCAACGACGTGTTCCCCTCCGCGATCCACGTGGCTGCGTGCCGCGGGATCGTGTCGGAGCTCATTCCCGCCCTCGAGCACCTGTGCGAGGTCCTGCGTGAGCGCAGTCGCCGGTTCGCCGGGGTGGTGAAGTCGGGTCGGACCCATCTGATGGATGCCACACCGGTGACCCTCGGTCAGGAGTTCGGCGGGTACGCCTCGGCGACGGAGAACGGCGTCGGGCGTCTGCGCGACAGTCTTCCCCGGCTGGGCGAGCTTCCGCTCGGTGGCACCGCCGTCGGAACCGGCCTCAACGCTCCAGAGGGCTTCGCGTCGGCCGTGATCGACGAGCTGGCCACCAGGCTGCGGCTGCCGCTCACCGAAGCCCGTGATCACTTCGAGCTGCAGGGCGCCCGGGACGCCCTCGTCGAGGTCTCCGGCGTGCTGCGCACCGTGTCCCTGTCGCTGTACAAGATGTGCAACGACCTGCGCTGGATGGCGAGCGGCCCCCGGGCGGGGCTTGCCGAGATCCGCCTGCCGGACCTGCAACCCGGATCCTCGATCATGCCCGGCAAGGTCAACCCAGTGGTCCCCGAGGCGGTCTGTCAGGTCGTCGCCCAGGTGATCGGGAACGACGCCACGGTGGCCTTCGGAGGGGCCACCGGGCAGTTCGAGCTCAACGTGATGCTGCCGGTGATCGCCCGCAACCTGCTCGAGTCGGTGCGCCTGTTGACCGCGGCCAGCCGAGCCCTGGCCGACAAGTGCGTGGCGGGCATCGAAGCAGACGAGGAACGCTGCCGGACCTACGCCCTCTCGTCGCCCGCCATCGCCACCGCCCTCAACCCCTACATCGGCTATGAGCAGGCGGCCAGGGTGGTGAAGCAGGCGATGGCGGAGGGCAAGGACCTTCGCACCGTCGTCCTCGAGCTGGGCCTGCTGAACGAGGACGAGGTCGACAAGGCCCTCGACGTCGAGGCCATGACCCGAGGCGGCATCTTGCGCTGATCGACCCGGGGGGAACAGGGGTACCCCGTTGGTAAGGTCGCTGCGGTGCATCCCATCGAGCGGCTCCGGTATGTAGCCAGGGCGGACGGGGCCGGCCCTGGCTCGCTCGCCGCCGAGGCGGCGCACGCGCTGGCCGGCTTTGCCGACGACCCCGCGGCGCTCGTGACCGCCTGCCGGCGCCTGGTCGACCGACATCCGACGGTGGGCCCCCTGTGGTGGGTGGCGTGCCGGGTGCTGGCCGCCAGCAACCCGCAGCAGGAAGTGTGGAAAGTGGCGGACGAGCTCGACGCCGACCCCACGCCGCTCGTCCTCGCCGACCTCATCCCCGGCGAAGCAACTGTGGCAGTCCTGGGCTGGCCGGAGCTCGTCGGTCGGACGCTGGTCCGGCGCGGCGACCTCAGGGTTCTCCTGGTCGACGCCCTGGGCGAGAGCGCGGGGCTCGCCCGGCGATTGCGATCGTCGGGCGGCGACGTGGCCGAGGTAGCTGAGTCGGGGCTCGGCAGCGCGGTGGCCACTTCGGACCTGGTCGTGCTGGAGGCCTCGCTGCTGAGCGGGGGACAGTTCATCTCCCTGGCGGGGTCGAGGGCGGCCGCGTCGGTTGCCCGGCAGGCCTTGGTGCCTGTCTGGGTTGTCGCAGGCGCGGGGCGAGTTCTGCCCAACCGCTTGGGAGAGGCAGTGCGACGGCGCGTGGACGTCAGTCCCGACCTCCCCTGGGATCGCGACGACGAGCTCGTTCCGATCGACTTGGCCGACCTCGTTGTCGGGCCGTCCGGGGCTGGGCCGGCTGCTGAGGCGTTGCGGCGGGCGGACTGTCCGGTGACGCCTGAGCTATTGAGACTTGCCGGCTGAGGCTGCGCCGTCCTCGAGATGGTGCCGCTCCCGGCGCATAATGGGCGGTAGGTGAATTCCCTCTTGCCCCCGGCCAGCGTCACACCGGGAGACGACTCGAGGAGACCCCTCTGAGACGTGCCGTCGTTGGTTCAATCGTTCTCACCGGCATCTTGGTCTTCGCGGCCGTCTCGGTAGCACTGATCGGAGGCGGTGCACCTCCCGTCACGGTCAAGACTGCCGTGACCTCCGGGGCACCTGGTTGGTTGGGTAGCGCCTCGGCCAACGTGGCTCAGGACGCGCCGGCCACGATCACGGTGCCGGCGACCTTCGCGCGGGCGAATCTTCTCGTCGCCCTGGTCGCCACGGACGGCCCGGACAGCGTCCCAGTTGGGAGCGCGACCTCGGAGACGACGGCTGTGTTCGGTGGGACATCGGGACTTACCTGGACGCGCCACGGCCACGAGTCATCCCGCCAGGACTGGGCGGCGACAGGTGACACGCTCGAGACCTACGGGGCGTCCGCCACGGAGGTGTGGACCGCTCTACCACCGCAAGGGTGGACTCCGCACGGCACGGTGACCGAGATCAGCAACCATCCCAACTCGGTCGACGACGGGCAGGTGCTCACGATCGCCGCATTCAACAACGGCCGCATTGGTGGTGTGACGACGCTCGACGGGCTCGCCGGCCGGCCCGAGCAACAGCAGATGAGCGTCCCCGTCGGGTCGTCCATCTACGCCGCAACGTTCAGCGGTCGCGTCAACGCCAACTTCACCCCTCTGCCTGCGTATCACGAGGTGATCCAGCGCCGCCAAGGCGACGACACCGCCGGCGTGCTGGCGTCGGACAGTCGCGACCTCCCGGCCGGTTTGCAGGCTGTCGGGTACAGCGCTCCGAACCCTGGCAACTACTGGGAGATGGCCATCGCAGTCATCACCGCCGCCACGTAGGGGACGGCGGTCGCACGGAAGGGCTCAGGGCGAGAACGCGACGGGCCGTGTCCCTCCGGGCCACTAGCGTCCTGGGTTCATGGGCGAGATCATCGAGTTCCCGAGCAACGGCACGACGGCTCAGGGCTACCTGGCCACCGAGGGCACCGGCCCTGGTGTCGTCGTCATCCAGGAGTACTGGGGCCTGGTCGACCACATCAAGGAGGTGTGCGACCGCTTCTCGGCCCAGGGCTTCGTGGCCCTGGCGCCCGACCTCTTCCACGGTCAGCAGGCCCGGGAGCCCGACGAGGCCGGCAAGCTGATGATGGCGATGCGCCTGGACCAGACGGCGAAGGACATGAGCGGGGCCGTCGACGCGGTGAAGGCGCGCTGTTCGAGCCGGGGAGTAGGCGTGGTCGGGTTCTGCATGGGTGGAGGGCTGGCCCTGGCGCTGGCCTGCCAGCGTCCCGACCTGGTGAAGGCTGTTGCTCCCTTCTACGGGCTGATCCCCTGGTCCGACCTGCAGCCCGACTACTCCAAGCTCGACGCCGCCGTCCAGGGCCACTTCGCCGAGCACGACGACATGGCCGGCCCCAAAGCGGCGAGAGAGCTGGAGGACACGTTGACGGCCCTGGGCAAGCGGGCCCGGATGTACATCTATCCCGGTACGCAGCACGCCTTCTTCAACGACGATCGGCCCGAGGTGTTCGACGCCACCGCCGCCCGGGAGTCCTGGGAGAAGCTGTTGCCCTTCCTGCGGGATGAGCTGCTGCACTAGCCGGCGAGGGGTCCACGCCCCGCTCGGGGCGGCGAAGCCGCCAGCAGCCAGCTTGGCGGCAGCGGCGGGGCGCCCGTAGCATCCGGGGCATGTCAGCGCGATCCAGGGATCTGCCCCGCCGCTCCTGCCTGTCCGTGCCCGGCTCGAGCGAGCGCTTCCTCGAGAAGGCCCCCAACGTGGCGGCCGACATGACCTTCCTGGACCTCGAGGACTCTGTCGCGCCCCTGGAGAAGGAGTCGGCGCGCGCCAAGGTCGTCGACGCCATCAAGAACCACGACTGGGGCGAGCGGGTGATGTGTGTCCGCGTCAACGCCTGGGACACGAAGTGGACCTACGGCGACATCGCGGAGGTCGTTGGCAACGCGGGGGATCGCCTCGAAGAGGTCATGCTGCCCAAGACGCAGTCAGCGGCCGAGGTGGTGGCGCTCGATCTGCTCCTCACCCAGGTCGAGGCCAACGCCGGGTTGCCCGCCGGTCATATCGGCATCGAGGCCCAGATCGAGACCACTCGGGGCCTGATCAACGTGGAGGAGATCTGCGCCGCCTCGCCGCGCTTGGAGACGATCGTGTTCGGGCCGGCCGACTTCGCCGCCTCGATGGAGATGCCGGTGCTGACCGGAGGGGTCTCGATCCCTGAGTACCCGGGCGACCACTTCCACTATGTCTTCTCCAAGATCCTCATGGCCGGGCGGGCCAACAGCCTTCAGGTGATCGACGGCCCGTTCCTCAAGATCCGGGAGCTCGACGCTCTGCGCGAGTACTGCATGCGGACGAGGACCCTCGGGTACGACGGCAAATGGGCGCTCAATCCCGACCAGGTGACCGTGCTCAACGAGGTGTTCTCGCCGACCCAGGAGCAGTACGACCGGGCTCTCGCCATCCTCGCCGCCTACCGGGAAGCCACCGAGGACGACCGCAAGGGGGCGGTCATGTTCGGCGACGAGATGATCGACGAGGCCAGCCGCAAGATGGCCGTCAAGTTCGTAACCAGGGGGGAGCGGGCGGGGCTGACCCCCGGCGCCGGCTAGCGGGTCACCGGGACTCCGCGCCATGTCCGTCGACCCCGTTGACCGGCCCGTCATCGACGCCGTGGTTCCGGCGCGCAACGAGGCGCCCACAGTGGCGACAGTGGTCGAGGCGTGCCGGCAGTGCTCCGCCGTGCGTGAGGTGATCGTGGTCGACGACGGCTCGGTCGACGACACCGCCGAGCGGGCGGCGGCAGCCGGCGCCAAGGTGATCCATCGCGGCGATGCCACCGGGGGCGTCGGTGGTTCGAAGGCACACGCCATGGAGGCCGGCGTGGCCGCGTCGGACGCCCCGGCGGTGCTCTTCGTCGACGCCGATCTGCTGGGCCTGACCGACGACCACCTCGACGAGGTCTGCCGCCCTTTCCTCGACGGCACGGCGACGATGTCGGTGGGCTGGTTCGACTACGGAGCCTGGAACCCGCTCGTGCTCCGGTTGCCTCCGACGACCGGGGAACGGGTCGTGCCCCGCTGGGTCTTCGAGGCGATCCCGCCGGCGAAGCGGGACGGCTACACGATCGAGATCATGATCAACGAGGTCATCGCCGAGGGTCGCCTGCCCACAACAGCCCGGATCATGCGCGGCGTCACCCACCGCACCAAGCGCGAGAAGCTCGGCCGTCTGGAAGGGTCCTGGCGTACGTGGGAGATGTTCTGGACCCTGCTGTCGCTACCGCTCACCGGCGTCGTCCGCTGGCGGACCTACTGGTTCTACCTACGGGGCCTCACCGTCGAGCGCTGACGCGTCTCAGGAGGCCGCGCCCGCGAGGCGGCGGGCGATGACCTTGAGGGCGAGGGTCTCGTCGGCCCCCTCGAAGATCGAGAGGACGCGGGCGTCGACGAAGTACCGGCTCACCGGGAACTCCTCGGCGTAGCCCATCCCGCCGTGGATCTGCATGGCCTCGCGCGTCACCCACTCGGCCGCCCGGCACACGTACGCCTTGATCATGGAGGCCTCCAGGGCTCCCTCGCCCTTGGCCATCAGGCGCGCCACCTGGTAGGCGAACTGCCTGCTGGCCTGGATGATGACCGCCATGCGGGTGAGCTTGGCCCGCGTCAGTTGGTAGTCGAGCACCGGAGAGCCGAACACCACCCGGTCGCTGGCGTAGGCGTAGGCCGCTTCGTAGGCGGCCTGCATCAGGCCGAGGGCACGGGCCGCCGTCTGGAGCCGTCCGTTCTCGAAGCCCTCCATCTGGTAGTAGAAGCCCCGGCCCTCACCCTCGGGTCCGCCGATGAGGCAGTCGTCGGGCACCCACCAGCCCTCGAAGGCGAGCTCGTAGGAGTGCATGCCGCGGTAGCCGATGGTGTCGATGGGGCGGCCCTCGAGGCGTCCGGGGGGTCCGGCCCGCCCGTCGGCTGCGGGGTCCTGGGTGAGCAGGAAACCGTGGCCGTCGCCGCGTGGCTTGGGGACCACGAACACCGAAAGGCCCCGGTGGGCCTTGGCCCGATCAGGATCGGTGCGGGCCAGCAGCATCAGCACGTCGGCGCGTGCGGCGAACGTGCACCAGGTCTTCACCCCGTCGATCACCCAGCCACCCTCGCCGCGCCCCGCCGTCACCTTGATGCCCGCGACATCCGAGCCGAAGTCCGGCTCGGTGACCGCCACCGCCGCCATGGCTTCGCCGCTGGCGAGTGTGGGGAGCCAGCGCTGCTTCTGCTCCTCGGTGCCACCCTTGACGAGGGCCCGGCTGAGGATCTCGGGCCGGGTCACGAGCGACCCCCCGGCTCCCAATGACCCTCGGGACAGCTCCTCGGTGGCGACGACCATGCCCATGTAGTCGCTCTCGCCGCCCGCTGCGAACCCGCCGTACTCGGCGGGCACCGAGAGGCCGAAGGCGCCCATCTCGGCGAGCCCGGCGATGATCTCCTCGGGGATGTCCTCGTTGTGACGATGGATGGCTTCAGCCACGGGGCGGATCCGGTCCTCGGCGAAGCGGCGGAACGTGTCCTGGACCATCTCGAAGTCGGCGTCGAGGTGGCGTGGGCCCTCCTCCCCGGCCAGGTCGGCCAGGAACCCGGGCGACCGGTAGGCCCGCACGAACGGCAGTGTGGCATCGAGCTGCCCGGGCTCGGTCCCCCACTCGTCCTCCCGTCCCAGCGTGCGAGCCAGGAGGTCGTGGACGGCATCGGCCACGAAGGCACACGCCAGCCTGGCTTCGACCTCGCCCTTGGACCCGTAGTCGAGCACGGCGCGGGCGCACTCGACGGACGCGGCCGCATGAGCCAGGTCGTAGGCGACGACCTGGTGCTCGTCAGGCCCGCCGGCCGACGCCACATGTCGCGCCGCAGTCTCGACGACGACCGTGGCCTGCTCGACGACGACCGCGGCGGCGTCCAGGTCGGGAACGATCATGCCCCGAAGGCTACCGACGCTGTGCCAGCACGGTGACGAGAGGGGGTAGGACGACGGGGTCCTCTCCCGGATCGACGTCGGTGAGGCTGGCGAGGTAGTCGGTCACGGGACCCGGCCCAGCACCGGCCGGGGCCTCGGCCCAGGCATCGACCAGCTCGAGGTCGGCCCGGCCCACCAGCGCCGGCAGCACCGCTCCGAGGTCGGGGTGCGGCGCGTCCGGCATCGAGAGGCGATCGCCGCCGACCCGTCCGGCGCTGGTGATCGGCTCCTGGGCGACGACCCACCCGCCCGCTCGGACGGCCTTTGCCATGCGGCGCAGCACCGCGACCGGCTCGACCACGTGCATGAGCAGGAACCGGCAGAAGGCCAGGTCCACCGGCTCGGGCAGCAGCAGGTCCTCGCCGGCCTGGGTGATGGCCAGCACCTGGGTGTGGGCCGCCGCCGTCTTGGCCACCTCGTCTCGGGCGCGAGGGTCGTTGTCCACCGCGTACACCCGTCCGGTGCGCCCCACCATCTCGGCCAGGGCCACGCTCACGTCCCCGCCGCCCGCCCCGACGTCGACACAGCGCCACCCCTCTCCGACGCCCAGCCGTTCCAGGGCAGTGGCCAGGGGGCGGCGATAGACGTCATTCCGAAGTCCCAGCTCGGTCACGTCGCTCGTACCGCCTCGACGAGCTCGTCGATCGCAGGACGGTCGTCCGGGGTCCGGGACCGGAAGGCGTAGACCAGGCGACCGTCCCGACCGATGACGAAGTCGCCACCCAGCTGGAGCAGGTCCTCGTGCGGCAGCTGGGGCCGGCGCCCCTGGCGCATCAGCTCGACATAGCGCCGGAGGGTCGTCGGTCCGAACGCCCGCCGCGCCGGCGCCCGGCCCAGCCCGTAGTCCCGATAGCAGTGACGATCCTCGTCGGCGAGCACGGGATAAGGGAGGTCGAGCCGCCGCTTGTAGCCTCGAAGGTTGCGCTGCCGGGTAAAGGTCACCAGCGCCACGGCTGCGTCTCCGAGATCATCGAGGCGGTCGCGCACGGCGACAGCGTGGGCCTGGCACGGCAGTCAGGCCAAGTGGCGGTGGAAGACCACCACGACGTGTCGCCCGCGATGCTCGGAAAGGCGCCACCGGTTCCCATCGTCGCCGGGCAGGTCGATCTCGGGAGCAGGCTCGCCGATGGCCGCGGGCATGCCCGACGGTAGCCTGTCGGCCGTGCCGAGCCGAACCGATCCGGCGGTTGCCGACGACCTGGTCGATGCCGTGCGCACCTTCGTGGCCAAGGAGGTGATCCCGGTCGCCTCTGAGCTCGAGCACGCCGACGCCTATCCGGACGACCTGGTGGAGGCCATGCGGGAGCTGGGCCTGTTCGGGTGCATGGTGCCGGCCGAGCACGGAGGGCTGGGCCTCGACACCGTGACCTACGCCCGCATCGTGGCCGAGCTGGCCGCGGGGTGGATGTCGCTCACGGGCGTGCTCAACACCCACATGATCGTGTCCACCCTCCTGGATCAGCACGGCGAGCCCGAGCAGCGGGCGCGCTGGCTCCCCCGTCTGGCGACAGGGGAGCTGCGGGGCGCGCTGTCCCTCAGCGAGCCCGACGCGGGGAGCGACACCGCAGCGCTCCGCTGCCGGGCCACACCCGACGGCGACACCTACGTGCTCGACGGCACGAAGATGTGGGTTACCAACGGCGAGCGGGCCGGGATCGTGGCCCTCGCCGCCCGGGCGCCGGAAGGCATCACCTGCTTCATCGTCGAGAAGCAGCCCGGCCTCAGCTCGGGTGGCATCACCGTCTCGCGGCGGATCGGGAAGCTCGGCTACAAGGGCGTCGAGACCGTCGAGATGTCCTACGACGGTCACGTGGTCCCCGCCGACGTCGTGCTCGGGGGAGCGGCGGGGCTGGGCAAGGGCCTGCGCCAGATCCTGGGCGGGCTCGAGCTGGGACGGGTGAACATCGCGGCGCGCGCCTGTGGGGTGGCCGGGGCCGCCTTCGAGGCGGCCATCCGGTACGCCCAGCAGCGCGAGGCGTTCGGCGGGCCGATCGCCGGTCACCAGGCGATCCAGTTCAAGCTGGCGGACATGGCGACCAAGCTGGAGGCGGCGCGCCTGCTCACCCGCTCGGCCGCCGAGAAGCTCGATGCCGGCGAGCGGGCCGACGTGGAGGCGGGCATGGCCAAATTGTTCGCCTCCGAGGCGGCATTGGAGATCGCCACCGAGTCGATGCGCATTCACGGCGGGTACGGGTACAGCACCGAGCTTCCGGTGGAGCGATATTTCCGGGATGCCCCGTTGATGATCATCGGTGAGGGGACGAACGAGATCCAGCGCATGGTGATCGCCCGGGGGCTTCTCCGTCGCCACTCCCTCTGAGATCGGGACCCCCCGAGCGGCGGGCTACGGTGGCCGCTCGTGAAGGTGACCATGCTGCTGTGCGACTCGGCTCAGGTGGCGGACGGAAAGCTCTTCATCCTCGGCGCCGGCTGGAGCATGATCGGCCCGGAGCCCGCCCCCTCGGCCGTCGCGCTGAAGATCGAGGTCGGTTGGCACGAGGCGCTCCAGCCGCACCACTGGGAGCTGTACCTGGTCGACGCCGACGGCAGGGACGTCAACCTCGACACCCCCGAGGGCCCCCGTCCCGTCGAGGTGCGGGGGGACTTCCACGTGGGACGGCCGACCGGCGTGCCCGAGGGCAGCCCGAGCGACGTCGCCCTGGCCGTCAACCTGGGCCCGGTCCCCCTGACCGCGGGCTCCCGCTACACGTGGAGGCTCAGCATCGACGGGGAGAGCGACGAGAGCTGGGAGCTCGCGTTCAGCACCCGGCCGTCGGTGCCGACGCCATGACCTCCCACGAGCGCCCCTTCGGCGCCTACCTCGAGGACTTCGTGGTCGGCGACGTGTACCGCCACTGGCCGGGGAAGACGATCACCGAGTACGACGACCACCTCTTCTGCATGATCACGATGAACCATCACCCGTTGCACACCAACGAGTGGTTCGCCGAGTCGGAGACCGTGCAGGGCCGCAATGTCGTCGTCGGCAACCTCGTGTACTCGCTGGTGCTCGGCATGAGCGTCCCCGACATCAGCGGGTCCTCCATCGCCAATCTGGAGGTCGAGTCGCTCGTCCACCGCTTCCCGACCTTTCACGGCGACACCGTCTATGCCGAGACCCGGATTCTCGATGTCGTCCCTTCGCGCTCGAAGGACGACCGGGGGGTCGTGACGGTCGAGACGAAGGGCTTCAACCAGCGAGGCGAGGAGGTTTGCTACTTCCGCCGCAAGGTCATGGTGTGGAAGCGGGATCACGCGCCGGCGAGGCGCCGGCCCTACAGCGAACCCGTGTGGGACTGACGGTTCGAGGCCTGCGAGCCGGCGCCCTTCGTGTGAGACATATGTCACAGTGAATTTTCCCGCTCGATACACGCGGGTAACCTCCTGTTCAGTCCAAGGGGGGCCACGCTGAAGGTCACCTTCTACGGGGTGCGAGGCTCGTGCCCTTGTCCGAGCGAAGCGAATCGACGCTATGGCGGCAACACCGCCTGCGTCGTCGTCGACGCCCCCGGCGAGGCACCCATCATCTTCGACCTGGGGACCGGGCTGCGACAGTTCGGGGAGCGTCAGCCGACCGACGGCTCGTTCCGGGCCACGGCCTTCCTCACCCACATCCACTGGGACCACGTCCAGGGCCTTCCGTTCTTCCCGCCCATCGACCGTGTCGGCGCCACGCTCGACGTCTACGGGCCGCCTCAGCAGGAGGGCTCCCTGCACGACGTGTTCGGGGACTTCATGCGACCGCCCTACTTCCCGGTGCACTTCAGCGAGCTGCGAGGCGACATCCGCTTCCACGATGTGCTCGAGGAGGACTTCTCCGTCGGGGCGGCCAAGGTTCGGATTCGGCCGGTTCCCCACTGCGGACCGACCATCGGCTTCCGGGTCGAGACCGGAGGCCAGAGTGTCGCCTATATCAGTGACCACCAGGCCCCGCTGTCGCTGCGCGGGGTCGCCGACAGCGTGCTCGAGCTGTGCGACGGCGTGGACCTGTTGATCCACGACGCCCAGTACACCCAGGCCGAGTTCCGGGAGAAGGCCCACTGGGGCCACTGCACCGTCGAGTACGCCCTCCTGGTGGCGAGGGAGGCCGGCGCCCACCGGCTCGCCCTGTTCCACCACGATCCCGCCCACGACGACGACGAGATCGACCGCCTCCTATGGCACGCCCGCTGCATCTCCGAAGGTGCCGGCGGCGTGGACGAGGTGGTGGCGGCTGCTGAAGGCATGGTCATCGACCTCCCCAATCCCTGACCATGGCTGCACAGGACGACCTCCAACGGGGCTCGGCGCCGACGTTCGACTCGGCTCGGTACCGCGAGGTGCTGGGTCACTTCGCCACGGGCGTCGCCGTGGTCACCACGGCCGACGAGGACGGCCCGGCCGGGTTCACCTGCCAGGCGTTCAACGCCCTGTCGCTCGAGCCGCCTCTGGTTGTTTTCGCGCCGTCCCGCACCTCGCAGAGCTGGCCGAGGATCGAGGCCACGAGGGTGTTCTGCGCCAACGTGCTGTCGGAGGGCCAGGAAGCGCTGAGCCGGGTGTTCGCAACCAAGAGCCAGCGGAAGTTCGACGGCGTCGGGTGGCGTCCCGGCACCACCGGATCCCCGATCCTGCACGAGACCCTGGCGTGGGTCGAGTGCCGCCTGGAGACGGCCCACGACGGTGGGGACCACCTCGTCGCCATCGGTCGTGTGCTGGACATGGGCGTCGGACACGGTCAACCGCTCGTGTTCTACCGGGGAGGCTTCGGCCGCTTCGAGGTCTGAGCGCCTAGTCTCTGGGCCGTCGTGCCCACCATCACCGCGTCAGAACAGATCGTGGATGTCGTCGTGGTGAAGCCCGACGTCCATGGGGACGAGCGGGGCCGCTTCCTCGAGACCTACCGCCGATCGTGGTTTCCCCTGGGCCGCGAGATGGTGCAGGGGAGCTGCTCGGACAAGCGGGCCGGCGCCGTGGTCGGCCTCCACTACCACCTCCACCAGGCCGACTACTGGTACGTGGTGCGGGGCGAGGCCCGGGTGGTGCTCCACGATCTCCGCCAGGGGTCGCCCACCGACCGTGCGACCCTGACCCTCGACCTGGGCGAACGGAACACCCTCGGCGTCTTCATTCCCCCCGGAGTGGCCCACGGCTTCGCCGCGACCGCCGACATGACCCTGACCTACCTGGTCGACGGGTACTACAACCCGGCGGACGAGTTGGGTGTGGCCTGGGACGACCCTGAGATCGGCGCCGACTGGGGGGTGGCCGCGCCCGTCGTGTCCGAGCGTGACCGGAGCAACCCCCGCCGCTCGGATCTCCCGCCCGCCCTGCGGCCGACCGTGGGGTTACGCACATGAGTGGTTTTGTCGCCGTGCGCGTCTAGGCTGGCCTGGGGCCTGGCGGGTCTCCTTGGGGGCCTGGCGGTCTGTGACACACAGAGAGTCCGACTATTCGGTTCAATGGAGTCTCGTGTACGGCAACGGGAATGACATCCCGAAGGGGTCCTGGACCTCCCGACGGGAAAGGTGGGCACTAGGACAATGAGCGTCTTGCTCCTCGTCGTGGTCCTGCTCGTCGTAGCCATCGTGCTGTCCCGTCTGACCTGGGTATCTCTGGGAGAGCGGCGGTCGATCAAGCACCACGAGCAGGCGATGGATGTGCTGCGGTCGCTAGCCGGCGGCCCCCAAGGGTCCGAGCATCCCGAGGCGGGCGAGCATGCCGAGGCGGGCGAGCACAGAGGCACGCACGTCAACGCGTCGGTGGACGACCGTGGCTTCCCCGCGCCGGCGCCCGCCAAGGTCGTGCCGGAGGCGGTGGCTCGTCGCGAGGAGACCATCCGGGTTCTGCGGGCCCAGCCGACCGGCGCCCAGCCGTTCACCCTCGACCCGTCGGAAGCCCGACCAGGCCGCCAGGACCAGACGGCGCCAGCGGCCTCGGCCGTGCCGCCGCCCCCGCCGGCGCCGGCCCCGGCTGCCGGCCGGCCCGGCGGCTCGGAGCCCGCCGATCAGCCGGTGGGGGTCGAGGCGCGCCAGGGCGGAGCGGGATCCGGGCCGTCGTGGGAGCCCGCCCATTCACCCCAGATTCCAGCGGACCGCAACGGAGAGCCGGCCAGGCCCGCCTTCGTGTTCATCGCGGATGACTCGGGCCAGCCCGGCCCCGTCACCGTGCCACCGACCGTTGCCGACGCCATCCGCAGCAGCGCCCGCGGGCGCTCTGGCAACGGCGATGGAAGGGCCGACGGTCATCGTCTCTCCCGTGGCGGGTGGGGCGACGGCCGCGAGAGGACCGGAGGAGACCGATGGGCCGACGGGCAGCACTGGGGCGAGGAGCCCGCCGCAGGGCCCACGACACTGCCCAGCCCCCCGTCGATCGGCGACCATGACTGGTCCGCCAGGTCCCGGTCCGAGGCCCGGTCTCGTTCGCGGGCGGGGACGCGATCGAGACTGTGGGGGCGATTGCTGGCACCGGTCCACGCCACGGGACGGATTACGACGGGGGCACGCCATCGTGTCGGGTCGGCTGGTCGCCCTGTCCCACCCGACGGCGACGCCGGTCCCGACAACGGGTGGCTCGCAGAGGCCCGCGGCCGGGGGGAGTCGACTGGCGAGAGCGTGAAGGTCACGACCGTCGACGTCCCGGCGGTGACGACCGCCGATGCGGTCACTGCCGCTCCCGGTCCTGCGATCGAGACGACCGAGGGCGGTGACGGCGCCGCCGACACGACCGCTCCCAACCCCGAGGTGCCTGCCGGGCCGCCGCCTGTCGCCGATCGTGAGCGCGTCACGGGCGGAGTCGACGGCGTCGACGGCGTCTGGCCCGCCTTCGACGCCGAACACGCCGAGCAGCCCCGGCCGCTGGTCGGGCGGGACGGACGACGGCGGCGGGTGGGTCTCGTTGCCGGCTTGGCGGCCATCGTGGTCGTCGTCGTTGTCGTCGCCGGTGTTCTCGCGGCCACCATGTCGGGCTCGTCCAAGTCCAACAAGGCCCAGCCGACCAGCCAAGCGTCGCCGCCACCGACGGCAGCCCCGGCTCCGCCTCGCTCGCCCTTGAATCTGGTCTCGAGTGACCAGAATGGATCGCTGTACAACGTCAACTCGAGCAACGTGGTCGTGTCGGCCGTGGCCAGCGGGCGGGTCTGGTTGGAGGTAGTGGCCGGGACGGGACCGTTCGGCTCGGTGGTGTGGCAGGGCATCCTCACGAGCGGCCAGACCCAGACCGTCACCAACAACGCGCCCGTCTGGATCCGCATCGGCGCGGCGTCCAACGTGACCCTGAGCGTCAACGGCAGCGGCGTCCAGCTGCCGCAGGCACCGACGACGTACAACCTGACCTTCTCGCAGGGCCAGACCTAGCCCCGGCCCGGGAGACCGGCCCGGGAGATGGCCGGAGGCGCCACGCGCCGAGGTCGGCCCAGGAGGCCGGCCCGGGAGATGGCCGGAGGCGCTACGCGCCGAGGTCGATCGCTCAGGCGGAGATCCCGACGGCGCGGAGTACGAAGGCGAGCACGAACGCCTCGTCCCGCCAGGCGTCGTAGCGTCCCGACGGTCCCTGGTGACCGGCGCCCATCTCGGTCTTCAGCAGCACCTGGGCATCGGGATCGGCCGCGCGGAGCTTCGCCACCCACTTCGCCGGCTCCCAGTAGCTGACCCGTGGGTCGGTGAGCCCGGCGGTGACGAGCATCTCGGGGTGGGGGCCCGCGGTCACGTTGTCGTAGGGCGAGTAGGACTTCAGGTAGGCGTAGGCATCGACGTCGTCTCTGGGGTTGCCCCACTCTTCCCACTCGAGCACGGTGAGGGGCAGCGTGTCGTCGAGGATCGTGGTGAGGCAGTCTACGAACGGCACCTCGGCGATGACGGCCTTGAACAGCCGGGGCGCCAGATTGACCACGGCGCCCATCAGCAGCCCGCCGGCGCTCCCGCCCCGAGCCACCAGCCCGTCGGCCGAGGTCCAGCCGCCGTCGACCAGGTGACTGGCGCAGGCAACGAAGTCGGTGAAGGTGTTGGTCTTGTGGAGGAGCTTGCCGTCCTCGTACCAGCGCCGCCCGAGCTCGCCCCCACCGCGCACGTGGGCGATGGCGTAGAGGAAGCCTCGATCCAGCATGCTGAGGCGAAGCGACGAGAAGATGGGATCGAGGCTGTACTCGTAGGCGCCGTAGCCGTAGAGAAGCGCCGGTCCACGCCCGTCGGGCGCGCGGTCCTCCCGGTAGACCAGCGAGATCGGAATCCTCGTGCCGTCGTCCGCAGTGGCCCAGGCCCGCTCGGTCCGGTACCGGGCGGGGTCGTAGCCCCCGAGCACCGGCTGGCGCTTCAGCAGCCGGGGCACTCGGTCCTCCATGTCGTAGTCGTAGACCGACCGGGGCGTGACGAGGGAGCTGTAGTCGTAGCGGAGGACCCGCGATCCGAACTCGGGGTTGGGCCCACCCCAGGCGCTGGAGACCGACTCGGGCTGAGCGACGGTGTGGGATCCCCCGTCCCGCAGGCTGGTCACCCGGATCCGCCGGCTGGCCTCGGCCCGCTCGTACACGACCAGGTGCTCGGCGAACACGTCGATGTCCTCCAGCCTCACGTCAGGCCGGTGTGCGATGACGTCCCGCCAGGCATCCCGGGTTGGCCGGTCGACCGGTGCCTCGACGAGGCGGAAGTTCTCGGCATCGGCGTTGGTCACGATGAGGAAACGCCCGTCGCGGTGCTCGACCGCGTACTCCACCCCCTGTCGGCGGGGCTCGATCACACGGAAGTCGGCATCGGGATCGTCGCCGGAGAGCACGCGGGCCTCGCTGGTCACCTTGCTCTCGAGCTCCAGCACGAAGAAGGCGTCGTCCTTGGTTTTCGACACGCCCACGTAAAAGCGCTCGTCGCGCTCCTCGTGCACGCACACGTCGGCCTCCGGTGCCGTACCCACCGCGTGGCGCCACAGCTGGTAGGGGCGCATGGCATCGTCCGGTCGGGTGTAGAAGAGGGTGGCTCCGTCGTTGGCCCAAGCCAGGCCGTAGTACACGTCCTCGACCTGGTCCGGGAGGTCCGTGCCGGTGCTGAGGTCCCGGAAGCGCAGGAGATGCCGTTCACCGCCGGTCGTGTCGACCGCGAAGGCCATCAACCGGTGATCGGGGCTCACCGCCAGCCCGCCCAGCGAGAAGTACTCGTGGCCGGCGGCGAGCTCGTTCCCGTCGAGCAGGACCTCCTCCGCCGGGTCGCCGGGCGAGGTGCCAGGGTCAGTCGGATCGGGTTCGCCGACAGGTCGGGCCGGACGGCGGCAGTGGATGGCGTACTGGCGGCCCTCGACCGTCCTCGAGTAGTAGCTCCAGGGCCCCTTGCGGACCGGTACCGAGAGGTCGGTCTCCTGGATCCGGGCGACGATCTCGGCGTAGAGGTTTTCCTGGAGCGCGGACGTGTCCGCCATCGCCGCCTTCGTGTAGGCGTTCTCGGCCTCGAGGTAGGCGATGACGTCGGGATCGTCCCGCTCACGCAGCCAGTACCACTCATCGAGGCGGTCGTCATCGTGGGCCCGCAGCACGGACGGCCGGCGGGGCGCCATGGGCGGAGCGGGAGCGGCGTCTGACTTGCGTTCGGGTACCGACATCGCCTCGAGAGGATAGGACCGGGCGGGCAGCGCCGGCGGGGTGGTTCGGATGGGAAGAATCGCCCATAGTCTGGCGGCCATTGGAGGTTTCTGGGCCCTGTGGGAGTTGTTACTATGTACGTAGGAGAAATTCGGGTCGATCCGACCAGGAAAGGGCTGATCACCTGATGGCAACCACCGATCTCGATCTCGACCGGTACAAGCTCGGCTGGAGCGACGTCGAGGACTACATCTTCAAGCCCAAGAAGGGCGTCAATGCCGACATCGTCCGGGAGATGTCCTGGATGAAGGGCGAACCCGACTGGATGCGGGACATGCGGCTCAAGGCGCTCCGGCACTTCGAGCGCAAGCCCATGGCGCCCTGGTTCGCCGTGAACATGCCGGACATCGACTTCGACGACATCTACTACTACATCAAGCCGACCGAGAAGCAGGTCGACGCCTGGGACGAGCTTCCCGACTCGGTGAAGGCCACCTACGAGAAGCTCGGGATCCCCGAGGCCGAGCGCAAGTACCTGGCCGGCGTCACCGCCCAGTACGAGTCGGAGGTGGTGTACCACCGCAACCGGGACAACCTCGAGAGCCAGGGGGTCCTGTTCTGCGACATGGACACCGCCCTGCGGGAGTACCCCGACGTCGTCAAGCAGTACTTCGGCACGGTCATCCCGCCCAACGACAACAAGTTCGCCGCCCTCAACTCGGCCGTGTGGTCGGGCGGCTCGTTCATCTACGTGCCGCCGGGCGTGAAGGTGGAGATGCCGCTCCAGGCCTACTTCCGGATCAACGCCGAGAACATGGGCCAGTTCGAGCGCACCCTCATCATCGCCGACGAGGGCGCCCAGGTGCACTACATCGAGGGGTGCTCGGCGCCGGTCTACACCTCCGACTCGCTTCACTCGGCCGTGGTCGAGCTGGTGGCCAAGCCCAGCGCCCGCATCACGTACACCACGATCCAGAACTGGTCGAGCAACGTCTACAACCTCGTGACCAAGCGGGCTCGGTGCGAGACCGAGGCCCACGTCGAATGGATCGACGGCAACATCGGGTCACGGCTGACGATGAAGTACCCCTCGGTGTACCTCATGGGCCCCAAGGCGTCGGGCGAGGTGCTCTCGGTGGCCTATGCCGGCCCCGGCCAGCACCAGGACGCCGGAGCCAAGATGATCCACGCCGCCCCCGAGACCAGCTCGACCATCGTGTCGAAGTCCGTGTCCAAGGACGGGGGCATCACCACGTACCGCGGGCTGGTCCACGTGGACGAGGGGGCCACCAACGCCAAGAGCTTCGTCCGCTGCGACGCCCTGCTCCTGGACGAGGCGAGCACGTCCAACACCAAGCCCTACATGGAGGTGGAGGAGCGCGACGCGCAGATCGGGCACGAGGCCACGGTCTCGAAGGTCGGGGACGACCAGCTCTTCTACCTGATGAGTCGCGGCCTCTCGGAGCAGCAGGCCATGGGCATGATCGTGAACGGCTTCATCGAGCCGGTGACCCGGACGCTGCCGATGGAGTACGCCGTCGAGTGGAGTCGGCTGATCGAGCTGCAGATGGACGACTCCGTCGGCTGATCCCTGACGCGGGCGGTCGCCGACGGCGTTCCGCGTCATCGGGTGACCAGGTCGTCGCACGAAGTTCATCGAGATGCGGCGTCTGTGCGGCGGCCGGCGAGTATAGAATCGGGTTCCCTTTGAAGCGATGGATGGCGCTCCTGGTGCGCCCGCCGGGCCGGGGGGGGACACGAACTCATGCCGATGCGCGAGGAATGCAAGCACTTCCAGAGCCGGACCTACGCTTCCGGTGAGGTGGCGCGCTTCTGTGTGCTCGACCTGGCCCCGGAGGCACCCTGGCGGTGCCCGGCCAACTGCCCGGCCTACGAGCGGAGGATGGCCGACGCCGGCTGGGCCCACGGCAGCCTGATCGAGCCGGCGATCGAGGACGAGCCTGAGGTCCCTGGTCCCGAGGCAGCCCACCTGCTGGACGAGGCCGAGGACATCGTGAACATGGTCGGCCCCACCCTGGCGGCCGAGGTCGAGCGGGAGCGGGAGCGACGGGCGGCCACCGCCACGAGCCCGTGGTGGCGCCGCTGGCGCCGCGGGCGCTGAACCCCCGCTGGGGCTATTGGCGCTGACCCAGCCGGCCCTACTGGCCCCTGAACGATGCCGGGCGCTTCTCGGCGAAGGCGACCATCGCCTCTCGGAGGTCGTCGGACGGGAGGAAGGCCGCGTTCCACGCGGCCACGTAGTCCAGCCCCTCGGCCACGCTGCGCGCCTCGCCGGCCGCCAGCACCGCCTTGGTCCCCTGCACGGCGAGCGGTGAGTTGGCGGCGATCTCGGCCGCCATCTCGGCGGCGGCCTTCACCACGCCCTCGTGGTCGGGAAGTACGTCGTTCACCAGACCGATCTGACGGGCGCGGTCGGCGGTGACGTCCTTGCCCGTATACGCGAGCTCGGCCACGTGCCCCATGGGGATGATGCGCGGCAGGCGCTGCAGGCTGCCGAGGTCGGCGACGATGGCGATCTTCGTCTCGCGGACGGAGAAGACGGCGTCGGCCGCCGCCAGCCGGATGTCGCAGGCGGAAATGAGGTCGACGCCGCCTCCGATGCAGTAGCCCTGCACGGCGGCGATCACCGGCTTGGGACAGTCCGCCACCGAGGTGACCGAAGCCTGCATCCGGCGCACCTCCCGCAGGGTCTGGCGGGCGTTGGCCACCTGCGACCCGCCGGAGCCGGCCACGGAGCCGCCCATGGCTTTGAGATCGAGGCCAACGCTGAAGTGCGGTCCGCGCGCCGCCACGACGACGGCGCGGATCTCCTCGTCGTCGGCCAGCTGTTCCATCATCACTGGCAGATCGGCCCAGAAGTCTGGACCCATCGCGTTCCGGCGCTCGGCGCGGTCGAGCCAGAGAGTGGCGACGTGTTCGTCGCGCTCGACGGATAGGACCTCTGAGCTGGACATGGAGGCCACAGTAGCGGCGGGCGGACGATAGGTTCGCCTGACATGGGCATCGAGCTGCGCTACCGGGTCGTCGACGTGTTCTCCGACCGGGCGCTGGCGGGCAACGCCGTGTGTGTCGTGCTGGACCCCTGTCCGGAGCCCGTGATGGGAGCCATCGCCAGGGAGGTCAACCTGAGCGAGACGACCTTCCCGACCGTGATCGGAGCGGACGAGTACGAGGTGCGCATCTTCACACCCACCGTGGAGCTCCCGTTCGCCGGTCATCCCAGCCTCGGCACGGCGTGGGTCCTCGGACCCCGCCGCTGGACCCAGACCTCGGAGGGGGCCACCGTCGTCGTCGAGGCCGACGAGATGGGGGCGGTGATGGGTCAGCCCACCCCAGAGATCTCCGAGGCGCCGAAGGCGCTGCTAACGGACTCGACCCTTCCAGGGGCAGAGGGTGCCGAGGGGGCCTACCGAGCCCAGGCCGGGGGCATCGCTCACCTCCTCATCCCGACCACGGTCCGCCTCGACCGGCTCCGCCCGTCGCCCGCGGCCGTCGCAGAGGTGGCCCAGAGGGCCCGAGCGACCACGGTTGCCCTCTTCACCTGGCGGGACGATGCGATGCTCCACGTGCGGGTCTTCGTTCCCGGCCCGGAGGGCTCCTCGGGGGGAGGGTTCGAGGATCCGGGCACAGGCTCCGCAGCCGGGCCCATCGCACTCCTGGCTCGCCGCCTCTGGGGTACGGCCGCCGACGTGACCATCTGCCAGGGCGACGAGATCGGCCGGCCCTGCCGGATCGAGGCGCACGCGGAGGACGGCGATGTACGGGTCGGCGGCAGGATCGCCGCCTGCGCCGAGGGCAGGTTCACCCTGTAGGGCTGGACAAGGCGAGTAACTAGAGTGGAGTGACTGGTCGGGAGCGCCCAGCACCCGACCGACCGACCTCACGATTCGTCGCCCT
Organism: Acidimicrobiales bacterium; assembly: GCA_036491125.1. Classification (NCBI taxonomy): domain Bacteria; kingdom Bacillati; phylum Actinomycetota; class Acidimicrobiia; order Acidimicrobiales; species Acidimicrobiales bacterium. Next base: position 25,736 of record DASXCO010000232.1, read on the forward strand.
GAGATGACCCCGCCCTTGACCGAGTTCACCGTCGACGCCGCGGCCGCGCTGCCGGGGCCAGCCTGGATGAAGCAACGGCGCGCCGATGCGTTGAGCCGGTTCGAGGCGGGGGAGTTGCCGACCGAGGCGGAGGAGGTGTGGCGCTACAGCCGCATCGACGAGCTCGACCTGGCCTCCTTTCGGCCCGTCGCCGCCACCGCGACGGAGACCGGCCTGCCTCCTGCGGTCACCGCCGTCGCCGACGCGGTCGGCCCACGCTCGGGCCTGCTGGTGCTGCGCGACGGTCGCGTCGCCCACGCCGAGGTGCGCGACGATCTTGCCGCTCGGGGCGTCCTCCTCGACGGCCTGCTGCACGCCGCTCCCGACGAAGGGGCCGAGCTGCTGGGTTCGGTGGCCGCCGCGCCCGACGGCTTCGTCGAGCTCGCCACCGCGTTCCTCGCCGAGGCGGCCCTCGTCCAGGTGCCGCCGAAGGTCGAGCTGGACGCGCCCCTCGTCGTCGTGCACTGGCTCGGCACGGAGGGAGCTGCCGTCTTTCCCCGCACCGTCGTGAAGGTCGGGGAGGCCAGCCAGGCCGCTGTGGTCGAAGTGATGGCCTCGGGTGACGTCGCGGCTCTGGCGGCCCCGGTCGTGGAGCTCGACGTGGCCGACGCCGCCAACCTCGCCTATGTGGGACTCCAGCAGCTCGGCTCGCGGGTCTGGCAGGTCGCCTATCAGGCCAGTCGCGTCGGCAGGGACGCCAGCCTGCGGTCGTTCACAGCTGCCCTCGGCGGCGAGTACGCCAGGCTGCGAACGGACTCGAGGCTCGCGGGTCAGGGTGGGTCGAGCCAGCTCATGGCCGCCTTCTTCGGCGCCGCCGACCAGATGCACGACTTCCGCACCCTGCAGGACCACGACGCCCCGAAGACGACCAGCGATCTGCTGTTCAAGGGCGCGGTGCGGGATCGCGCCCGTTCGGTGTACAGCGGTCTCATCCGGATCCGCCACGGCGCCCGCGGGAGCAATGCCTTCCAGACCAACCGCAACCTCGTGCTGTCGGAGGGTGCCCACGCCGACTCGGTTCCGAACCTCGAGATCGAGGAGAACGACGTGCGGTGCAGCCACGCCTCGACGGTGGGACCGATCGACGAGGAGCAGCGGTACTACCTGGAGAGCCGCGGTGTGCCCCCGGCTGTGGCGGACCGCCTGATCGTGGCCGGCTTCTTCGGCGACATCCTCGAGCGGGCGCCCGCCCCGGGCGTGCGCGCCCATCTGCGGCGGGCCGTGGGCGATCGTCTGGAGAGGGACTGATGGGCGAGCGGGTCAGGCTGTGCGCGACCGCCGAGGTGCCGGCGGGCACGGCGCGACGCTTCGACGTCGGTGAGCACCGCATCGCCCTTATTCGTGTCGGCGACGCGTTCTATGCCATCGGCGACCGGTGCAGCCATGCCGACTACTCGCTGTCCGAGGGCGAGGTCTTCGCCGAAGATCTCGAGATCGAGTGTTGGAAGCACGGCAGCACGTTCTCGCTCGAGACCGGCGAGCCCCTCTGCCTGCCCGCCACCCAGCCCGTTCCCGTGTACGAGGTGGAGGTCGAGGGCGACGACGTGATGGTGGTCCTGCCGTGAGGCCGGCCCGGGAGGTCGGCCCGAGGGCAGAGCCGGGCGCGAACACCGGCCCCGGCGCCGAGCTCTCGATCACCGGGTTGCGAGCTGCGGTCCCCGAGCGGGAGATCCTCGAGGGCATCGATCTCCGGCTCCGCAGCGGTGAGGTCCATGCGGTCATGGGGCCCAACGGGTCGGGGAAGAGCACGCTCGCCCATGTCCTGATGGGCCGGCCGGGCTACCGGGTCACCGCGGGTGGGGTGACCCTCGATGGTGTCGACCTCCTCGCCCTGCCCACCTGGAAGCGCGCACAGGCGGGATTGTTCCTCGTCCCCCAGTACCCGACGGAGGTCCCGGGCGTGAGCCTGGAGGACGCCCTGGGCGAGGCGCTCACCGCCGCCGGCCGGGATCGGGCCGAGGTGGGCGAGCTGGTCGCGGCGGAGGCCGGCCGCATCGGGTTCGACCCGAGGTTCCTCGTCCGACCCCTGAACGTCGACCTGTCGGGTGGCGAGAAGAAGCGCAACGAGACGGTGCAGCTCGGTGTGCTGCGACCGAGGTTCGCGGTGTTGGACGAGATCGACTCGGGCCTCGACATCGACGCCCTTCGGGCCGTGGCCGGGCGCATCGAGGCGGCCACGACCGAGTCCGACCTCGGGGTGCTGGCGATCACCCACTACACCCGGCTCCTCCACGTGCTCAGGGCCGACGCCGTCCACGTCATGGTCCGCGGGCAGATCGTTCGCAGCGGCGGACCGGAGCTGGCCGAGGAGCTCGAGCAGACCGGCTACGCCCCGTATGGGGTCGACGAGCCCGGAGCAGCCGTCTCCGGGGCCTGAGCAGCCCGCTGGGGGCCGGAGGCAGGCGGTGGGATGGCGACGGCCGCCAGTGTCGAACTTGACCGAGCGGTCGAGTTACGATGACCGGCGCCGGTGGTCCGGTCGGTCGTGAGCGAGGGGGTTCGCGAGATGCGGTTCTTCAGCTTCCACCTGATGCCCTATCCGGGGTTGCCGGACGACTACGACGGACCTGCCTGGGTGACGTGTCCGAACTCATTGTTCGACCCCGGCGTCGGCACCCAGATCTACAACCGCTATCTGGACGAGCTCATCCTCGCCGAAGAGCTCGGCTTCGACGGGGTCTGCGTGAACGAGCACCATCAGAACGCCTACGGCCTCATGCCCTCGCCCAACCTCATGGCATCGATCCTCGCCCGCCAGACGAGCCGGGTACGGATCGCTGTGGTGGGCAACGCCCTGCCGCTGTACGACCCGCCCACGCGGGTGGCCGAGGAGTTCGCCATGATCGACTGCATCAGCGGCGGTCGCCTCATCGCCGGGATGGTTGTCGGCGGCGGTCCCGAGTACTACTCGTCCTCCATCAACCCGGCGCATGCCCGGGAGCGGTTTCAGGAGGCCCACGACATCATCAAGCGGGCGTGGACCGAGCCTGGCCCGTTCGAGTTCATCGGCAAGCACTACAAGCTTCGCTACGTCAACAGCTGGCCCCGCCCCGTCCAGCAGCCTCATCCGGAGATCTGGGTCCCTGGCGTCGGGTCACTCGAGACGATCGAGTTCGTCGCCCGCAACCGCTACGCCTATATGGGTATCCCGTACTTCCACATCGACGTGTTCGAGCGCATGTTCAAGATGATGCGGGAGGCCTGTCAGCGAGAAGGCTACGAGGTCGACCCGCTCCAGCTGGGCTGGCTCGTCCCCATCTTCGTGGCCGAGACCGACGCCGAGGCCCGCCGTCAGTACGAGGAGCACTTCTGGTACTTCGTGCGCCGCCTCCTGCCGGGCATCAACATCTCCCCGCCGGGCTACACCTCGATCCGCTCGTACGAGAACATCCTCAAGGGAGCCAAGACCTTCGCCCTCAACTTGAAGACCTGGGACGAGGTGCAGGCGGGGCAGTACGCCATCGTGGGGTCACCCGACACGGTGACCGAACGGCTCACCGAGAATCTCCGTCGCCTCGGACCCGGCAACCTGCTCGGTCTGTTCCAGCTCGGAACGCTTCCGGCCGATGCGACACGGCGCAGCCTCGAGCTGTTCGGCACCGAGGTCATGCCGAAGCTGCGGGCCACCTTCCCGGCCGGCCAGCCCGTGCTCGGCGCGCCGGCGGCGGTGGCCTGATGGGAGCCAGCCTCGTCGACGAGCGGCTCGTGACCGAGATTGGAGCCGTGCAGATCTTTCGAGGGGGAACCGGCGATCCAGTCGTCTATCTCCACTCGGCCATGGGAGAGGGGGCGGGGACGCTGTTCCTCGAAGACCTGGCCGAGGAGCGTGCGGTGGTGGCGCCCGTCTTTCCCGGCTTCGGCGCCTCCGAAGGCATCGAGAGCATCGAGGACATGGAGGACGCCGTGTTCCACCTCCTCGACGTGTTCGACCGCCTGGGCCTGTCGTCGCCCGCGGTGGTGGGCCTGTCGCTCGGGGGCTGGATGGCGGCCGAGCTCGCCGTGCGCTACCCCGACCGGGTCGGCCGCCTCGTGCTGGTGAACCCCGCCGGACTCTACCTACCCGGCGCCGAGATCAAGGAGCTCTTCGGCCGGCCCCTGCGCGAGCTGGCCCAGGACATGTTCGCCGACCAGAGCCATCCCATGGCCCAGATGATGAGCCAGCTGGACATCATGGCGGCCAGCGAGGTCGAGATCCCCTTCGAGGTCCTGCGTCCACTGCTCCAGTCCATGGCCGCCACGGCCAAGTTGGCCTGGGATCCCTACCTGCACGACCCCAAGCTGGCCCGCCGGCTCCACCGCGTCAGCTCGCCCACGCTCATCGTGCGCGGGGCGCAGGACACGCTCGTGCCCAGGGCGCACGCCGAGGCCTATGCCAGCGGGATCTCCCGGGCTCGACTGGTGGAGGTCGACGACGCGGCACACCTGTTGCCCCTGGAGAAGCCCGACGAGCTGGTCGGGCTTCTCCGCGCCCACCTCGCTGCGTAGCTACGTCGCCTGTCGGCTAGTCGCGTGCCCGCATCACGGCGAGGACCACGAGCCCGACCGCGACGGCCATGAATCCGGCGGCGAAGGAGATGGTCGACGCCTTGGTGAGCTTCTCGGTGACGCCCTGGAACGCCTCGTAGGAGAGAATCGAGTAGGCGAACCCCACGATCAGGAAGCCGGCAGCGGCGAGAAACAGACCAGGAGCGATGCTCGGCCGGTGCCGGTGGCTCGCTGGTGCCGCCGTCGCCAGCACCGGCTGGGTCTGGGGTCCAGGAGGTCCGCTGGGGCCGCCTGGACCGCTCGGCCGGCTCGGTCCGCTCAGCCCGCCTGGTCCGCCTGGTCCGCCTGGTCCGCCTGGTCCGTCGTGTCTACGGTGGCGAGGTGAGGCGTCACGGGCAGCCGGCCCACCCCGGTGACGGAAGGCCCATTTTCATATAACGTATGGCTTTCGGCTCGGGGAGGGCGCATGACGATCAAGGACAAGACGGCGATTGTCGGCATCGGGACCTCGAAGTTCTACCGACGGGGCCAAGCCGGCGACCTGACCGGGCTCGACCTGATGCTGGATGCCACCTCGAAGGCCCTGGAGGATGCCGGCCTGACGGTGGACGACGTGGACGGGTTCTCGTTCTATGCCGGC
>DASXCO010000233.1 GCA_036491125.1 Acidimicrobiales bacterium
GCGGCGGCGACCGTGAAAGTCCCGTCGCTTCGGGCACCAGTGAGGTCAACGACGCCCGGAACGTGCACGAAGGGAAGCCAGTGCCCCGGTAGCGCCGGCTGGCGCGGGCCGCCTGTTCCTTGACCGCCGCAGCCCGCTAACGCCGATCCGACGACGAGGAGGCAAAAAATGAGAGCGCGCGCTGAACCCTCTCTTCCCAAGACCCATTGGATGGCGCCCACTCAGGGCACCCTACGCCGCCTTGGCGAATGTCAGCGCCCGGCGCTCGGGGCTTGATCGATCGTCTGAACGTCCGGGGCGCCGCTGGGCGTCCGCGAGCGCTCCGGATGGCTGCGGGTCAGGTCGGAGGGAGCGATGATCCCCAACAGGCGGTCGCCGTCCATGACAAGAGCCCGCCCGGACGGCCCCTCGGCCATCAGTCTCGCCACCTCGAGGGCCGGTTGCTCTGGGCGCACGAGCGGGACCCGAGCGAGAGGCCAGGCGATCTCGGCGACACGGCGGAAGCCGCGCTGTTCCTGAGGGACGGACCCCAGCTGCTTGACGGTGACAAGGCCAGCGAGACCGCGCTGCCACTCATCGATCGGGAACGCGCCCGGGTGACGAGCCCTGGCGTAGTCGTCGATGAAAGCTTGGACAGTCAGCCAGCCCGGGCCGCCGACAGGATCGGGGGTCATGATGTCGGCCGCCCGGAGGTCCTGGAGGGAGTGACGCAGCCTTGCTTGGCTCTGCTCGGCACGTGAGGCGCTCATCAAGAACCAACCGACCAGTGCCAGCCAGAGGCCGCCAATGCCGTTGACGGCGAATCCCACGAAGCCGAGCGCCACCAGGACAAGTCCGAGGACCCAGCCGGCCCTGCTGACCGTCTCGGTGGCCCGTAACGGGTCCCCGTACCGTCGCCAGAGTGCGGCGTGGAGCAGTCGACCGCCGTCAAGGGGCGCGCCGGGCAACACGTTGAACACGGCCAGGATCACGTTGATCGCCCCGAGCCAGCCCAGGGCGGCGGCGATGAGCGGCGACCAGCCCAGGGCGCCCAGTGCCAGTCCGAGCCCACCCAGTCCGAGGCCAAGGATCAAGCTGACCAGGGGGCCGATCCCGGAGATCCGGAGCTCCTCGGCCGGGTTGGCCGCCTCGCCGTCGATGCGGGTGACCCCGCCTAGGGCCCACAGCGTGATCCCGTCGACGGCCAAGCCTTGGCGACGAGCGACCACGGCGTGACCGAGCTCGTGGGCAAGGATCGCAGCGAGAAAGGCGACAGCGGTAAGCGCACCGGCCGCGCCGTAGGCCCAGCCTGCGTAGCCGGGGGCGTTGGACGGCAGACTGTTGCCTGCCAGGCCCGTCGCCACGAACACGGCCACTATGGGGAGGCTCCAATTGAGCCCAACCCTCACTCCGGCGATATGGCCCAGCCGAAGGCTGTCCTTCACGCTTCCTCCACTAACCAGCTCATACCTGGACCTCCAGTTGTGTCTAACAAGATCGGCTCATCCGTTATGCCGGTGGTCGCCGCGGGCGGTTGCCCGGAGTCGGGCTCGTCCGCTGGTGGCCGGGGTCATGGTGAACGCCCCGCCGAGGCGGATTCTCTGGTCTCTGATAGGGGCCGGAGTTACAAGTGATCGGTCTTGCGTACAGCCCTCGGATCGCTGGCTACGAGCTCCGCCAGCGGTCAGACGGCCGGTCCAGGGACGACCGTGACGCTGCCCGAGTGTGGGCCGTTCCCAGCGACGCAGCGAGACAAGCGTCGAGGAGAATCGTCTCGATGTAACCCCGGTGGATATCTGCTCTGACGAGGACACTGGCCATCGAATCGTTACCAGGCCAACCAACGAGAGGGAGTCACATGCCCACGACCCGAGCAAAGAGGTGCGCCCTCCCCGCCCACCCGGGTGCCCCGAGGGTGGGCTCGGGCTGATGATCGACCTGGCCCATCTCGTCGAGGACCGGCGGATCATCGTCTGCTGCGGATCGGGCGGGGTGGGCAAGACCACGTCGGCGGCCGCCTTCGCCCTCGAGGGCGCCCGCCGGGGGCGGCGGACCTGCGTCGTCACTATCGATCCGGCCCGACGGCTCGCCGACGCGCTGGGGCTTGGGTCGCTCACAAACAGCCCCGGGCGGGTGGAGGGCCGGTGGCCGGGGGAGCTCTGGGCTCTGATGCTGGACACCAAGAGCACCTTCGACGCCCTGATCACCCGTTACGCCGCCGGCGCCGATCAAGCCGAGGGGATACTCGACAACCGCCTGTATCGCAGCCTCTCCGCCTCCTTGTCTGGCACCCAGGAGTACATGGCCATGGAGAAGCTCCACGAGCTCAACGAGGAGGGCGGGTTCGACCTCATCGTGGTGGACACCCCGCCGACCCGCAGCGCGCTCGACTTCCTCAGCGCTCCTCGCCGCCTGACCCGCCTCCTCGACAACCGGGTCTTCCGGGCGGTGGTGATGCCGACTCGAACCTACCTGCGGGTCGTCAGCGTGGCCTCCCAGGCGTTGCTGCGCCCGGCGTCCAAGATCGTCGGATCGGAGATGGTCAGCGACGTGGTGGCCTTCTTCCAGGCCTTCGCGGGGATGGAGGAAGGAGTCCGCAACCGGGCGAACCGTGTCCAGGAGCTGTTGTCGGATCCCTTGACCGCCTTCGTGCTGGTCACCTCGCCAAGACGGGACGCCGTCGAGGAGGCCCTGTTCTTCGCCGACCGCCTCGCCGAATCTCACATCGCCGTGCAGGGACTTGTCGTCAACCGCTTGTACCCACGCTTCGATGCGCAGGCAACCGAATCGTCCTCGGCCACCGCGCTCAGCGGGTTGGCAGATGGAGCCGGCATGGGCAGGAACGGGCGAGCCTTGGCTGCGCTCGTGGCCAACCGGGACGAGCTCCGGGCCATGGCCGAGCGCGAGGAGACCCATTACGCCGCCTTGGCCGCCCGGCTGGCGCCCGCCCCTGCGGCCCGAGTGCCCCTCCTGCCCACCGACGTCCACGATCTCGACGGCCTGGCCGTCGTCGCCGATCACATCTTCCGAGCGGGCGAGGTCGCAACGGAGGCCCCTGCTGCGTAGCTGCATTCAGCGGGGGTCGAGCCGAGACCAGCCTCCCCAGCAGTCGGGCGGAACTCCCGCGAACGGACCCGCCAGGGTGTCCACGAAGCCGAACAGGCCGACACAGACGCTGAGAGGGACCGGAGGGTAGTCGCGCGTTCCGTAGCGCAGACCAACGAGATCCGAGCCCGGGAGCCTTGAGGGTCACGTAACCAGGCCGCATATCTGTTCTCCGAACACACAAGACCGGCGAGTTTCCGACCTCTCTCGGTCGTTGCAGCGCGTACTAGCTGTGGCGACCTGGAGGGGATCGGACCGAAGGAAAGGAAAGCGAATGGCGGCCAAGCGGGCTCTCCGGGTTGCTCCGGTGTCGACCCACGCCACCAACAACGGCCATGCTCGCCTGTCGGAACAGCTGGAGTCGGCATGAGGTTCCCCGATCGCAAGACGACGATCAGGTCCACGAACAACGAGCGGCTCATGGCTCATTCTCGCTATGCGGTCAAAACTGACGACCCGCCGTCGAGACCTGCGACGGGCCTGGGGCGGAGGCCGCGGCTTCTGGTCGGGCTAGCACGATCGTCGAGGTGGCGCCCACCGGCAAACGACTAGCGACTAGTGCGGCGGGCGATGGATACGGAGTAGGCGCCCGGGCGGGCCAGCAGGATCGGATCTTCGGTGAGGCGAATGCCGTCAGGAACCCGCACGGGGTCAAACACAA
>DASXCO010000234.1 GCA_036491125.1 Acidimicrobiales bacterium
ACCGTTTCGCGCCGAGAGAAGGAGCGCGAGCGAGCGGTGGGCGACCAGGTTCCGAGACGGTCTGCCTACGGGCGGGGGGAGGGTTCTAGCAAGATGCCATCCAGGCGAGGATCATCGCACCGGCTTGTCGCGCTTGGAGCGGTAGACGAGCACCGGACAGTGGGCGTGCGTGGCGCAGTGCATACCGACTGATCCGAGGAGGATATCCGTGAACTCCCCGTGGCCGCGGCTTCCCACGACTAGGAGGTCGGCGTCACGGGAGGCGTCGACCAGGGCGGGCCCGGGGTAACCCTCGATCGCCTGACCGGTGGTCCGGAGCATTCGGTGACGCTGCTGGATCGCGTGCAGTGAGTGGTCAAGAACGGTTTGCATCTCCGCGGCGGGGTCGTAGTCGTCGGTGATTCCTGCGGCGACGTAGGTGCTCGGCAAGTGCCAGGCCGCTACGACGACCAGAGCGGATCCGGTCAGGTCTGCTTGCCGTGCGGCCCACTCCAGTGCGGCGACCGAGGGGGGCGAGCCGTCTATGCCCGCAACGATCGTCGGCCTATCGGGTTCGCTTGTGCCCATCACTGAACCTCTGCCTTCTGCGTCTGGCCCGACGGACGGATGTGACGCATCGCTTTCTCCTCGTTACGGTGCGTGGCGGGCGGATGATTCGTCGGCGCCTCGGAGCCGATTGACTTTCGGAGACTGCGGTCGGCCAGCGTGAATAGGAACACAATGATGCTCGCGCCGATCATGATCGCGGCGATCGTATGGAGACCGTGATCCGAGACATGGTTGTGAAACACCACGCTCAGGATCGCGGCGGATCCAATCGAACCCATATAGCCGAAGGTACGCAGCAGGCCCGCTGCAGTGCCGATCGTGTGGGCGTCGACTTGGGTGTAGAGCGCGGTTTGGTTGCCCGGCGCGAACGTCCCCACCGTGACGCCGAAGACCAGTGTGACCGCGACGATTCCGATGACCGGCGTGCTCGTCCCGAGGAGCAGCACCCCAATCGCTCCAACGATGGACGATAGGGCGGCGGCGACCAGCGGGCCGCGCACGAGGTTCCGCTGCGAGATCGGCCGTGTCAGCACCGCGGAAAGAGCGGCCATCGGCAGAATCAGTAGGCCGGCGTCCTGAGCGGAAAAGCCGCGGACCGCTTCGAGCCACTGCGAGACGCCGTAAAGCACCGTGTAGACGCATAGCGACGTGAGTGCGAACCGTAGGTAGGTGCGGCTGAGCGCCAAATTGCTGGCGAGGAGTCGCACGTCGAAGAACGCCGGCCTGGCATGCAGCTCCCAGAAAACGAGGGCGATCCCGAGCCCAGCGGCCAGCGCGAGCGCGAGCCAGTAGAGATGCGGCAGTCCGTCCAGGAACACCAGCAGGGCGGCGATCGCTCCACCAAACAGTGCGATGCCCGTGAGGTCGATACGTCTTGCGACCTCGCGCGCCCTCAGGGAGGCGGGGAGGGCCGGATCGCGAGGAAGCCAAGCGGCGCCGAGCACGAGGGCAACGACCGTCACTGGCACGTTCGCGAAGAACACCGAGCGCCAGCCGAAGGCGTTGACCAGGACCCCTCCTAAGGGGAGGCCCAGGGCCACCGCAGACGTGGCGGCGATCTGCAGTCCGCCCAAAACGCCGCCAGGCGGCGTGCCCATCCCGACGCTCCCGGCTCGCCGCCGAATCATCAACATCGCCGACGGATAGCCACCGGACGTACCGGTGCCGATCAGGACGCGGGCGACCACCAGGATCGTAAGGCTGTGCGCGAATCCGCCGACCAGGCCGCCGGCGAGCACGAGTGTGATCCCAGCCAGGAACACTCGGCGAGGGCCGAACTCCTCAGCCAGCTTTCCGAAGGTCGGCTGGGCGATCGCGCTCGCCAAGTACAACACAGACACCAACACCACGGTCTGACCGACCGATACGCGCACCCCACGCGCGATGGGGACGAGCGCCGTCGCGATCAGGGAGCTATTGATTGGATTGAGCGCCGACCCGAGGAACATCGGGGTCGTGAAGCGCCACGAAAACGGCTGCCCGCGCTCGTCCGGCCGGCCGAGCATGCGTCGTAGACGGCTGCCCAGCTGCGTCATGCCGACCGCTCATCTGTGCCGGAGAGGAGGCCGTCGAGCTGCGCGACCGTGATCACGTGCGCTTGACGAGGGAAGACTCGTTCGGTGAGGAAGCCGTGCACGCCTGGCTCCGGGTCGGCGGTGGCGTCAGCGAGCACGAACACCTGGTAGTCGCGATCGGCGGCATCGCGAACCGTCGACAGCACGACGCCACTGGTGCTGACGCCGGCCAGAATCAGGGATGTGATCGCGCGGTCCCGTAGCCGCTCGGCCAGATCCGTGGTCGAAAACGCCCCGAATCGGGTCTTCCGCACGATGATGTCGCCGGGCTCGGGCGCCACCCGCTCGTGGATCGCGGTCGCCGGCGAGTCGTTGTGCAACACTTCCCGCGCCGTCGTCAAGGCCGGCGCAAACGCGCTGTGCTCCGGCACCGCCTCGTAGTCAGCGTCGTCGAACGCAACCCGGACGTACCCCACCTGTCCCCGATGGTTCCGAACGATCGCGATCGCCTCGGCAACGCGTGAGAGCAGCTCCTCCGCGTCGCTCAGCGAGCCGAGGACAACGGGCTGGTAATCCATCACCAAAAGCGCGGTTCGCTCAGGGTCGATGCTTCGCCGTGAATCGGTCATGGTGCCTCCAATGTCGTCGTTGATCGGTTTCGGCCCTCGGGACCGCCCCCCGGTGCGTCTCCTGCGGTCACTGCATCTCCGTGTCGGGCCGTAGATCGACGTCGGCGATGCGCTGCAAGATCTCGATCGTCGTCTCGAGCGCCGCGCGCTCGTCGGGTTTGACGGCCGCCGCTATCGCCCGGTTGAGCCACGCCTCCCGCGACGCCTTGATGCCCGCCACGAGGGCTTGACCCGATTTGGTCGAGCCGACGAGGCTCTTGCGGCCGTCTCCCGGGTCGCGGGACTTCGTGACCAGCCCACGGTTCTCCAGAGTGGCCAGGCTCTGGGCGATCGCCTGCTGGGTGACGTGCTCGGCTGCGGCCAACGCTGCCGCGGTGGTCGGCCCCTCGTCGATGATCCGCGACAGCACCGTCAGCTGCGAGATCGGAATACCGGTTGAACGTTGTCCCGACTCGTTCCGGATGCGCGAGCGCAGTCGCGTCACCGCCATCGCCAACCGCATTGCGTCACTGGGGGTCTTGGTCTCAGGGGATCTTTTGCTCACCCCGTCAACCGTAGCAGATCCTAAAGTAACTTGTGCAAGTTTCCTGTTGACTGGGAGTTCTCGTTTCCCACCCACGGCGACCGGGATTCGAACCCCGTTCTCCCGGTTGAGGGCCCGGTGTCGTGGCCTCTGGACCAACCGCGGCATATACGGGAGCGGGGCGACTCGAACGCCCAAAGGCTTGCACCGCTACCTGTTTCCGGACAGGCTCCTCATCCGGCCGAATCACTCCCAGGCTTGGCATACAGAGCCCTCGGTGGGTTCGCACCCTCGGCCTGTCCCTACCAAGGACGCGCTCTGGCTCGCTGAGCTACAAGGGCAGGTGTCTCGCCGGCACGACTCGAACGTGCGATCGCCGCCTTACGCTCCCGCGAAGGATCTACGGGTCACCCGGCTGGGTCGGAGCTCATGACAGCATCACCTCGCGAAGGACTGGTGACGGTCATCTGCCGTCTTCGCTCACCATCGCGGACCTGCGCGGCGGTGGCCGCATCCACAAGCTCCTCTCCGCCCGGTGTTCCCGAGGCATCCTCCCGCTAAAAGGTCACGGGGTGATCCCCCCAAAGAGCACGCTCCTAGGCCTCCTTCTGCAGGCGCGAGGTGAGGACAATGTCAACGATGTCGGGGACTGTGTCTAGACGAGCCCAGTCCCGCTGCAGCTCGCACGCCAAGGACACCCAGCTGACGGGCTGGCCTCCGGCCTGCAGGATCCGCTCGAGGCCGGCGCTGTGGGCCTCGGGGGAAGTCCCCCCCACGGCATCGACTACCGGGAACACCTCGTAGCCGCCCCGTAGCGCGTCGAGCGAGGGGAAGGCGAGGCAGATCTCGGTCCACAGCGCCGTCATGATCAGCTTCTTGCGTCCCGTGGCCTCGACCGCCCGGCGGAACTCGACGTCCTCCCAGGCGTTGAGCTGCGTTCGGTCGATCTCCACGCTGTCGGCGAGTACCTCCTTGAGCTCGGGAACGGTGTGTCCTTGACCGTTCTGAAATACTTGGCCGTCGCCGTCGCCGCCGCGTCCGTCCCCGCTCGCCGGCGCCACCCGTGGTCGGCGCTCTGGATGGCGGTGATAGCAGAAGCGGTGCTCATAGGCCTCGGACTGCGCCTTCCCGTGCTGTTGGCCGCTGGCTTCACCATGTACTCTCTCGCCGCCCCCTCGAGCACTGCGCTGTCCAACTGGACGGTCGTCGGGGCTCTTGCCCCGATGGTGATCGCCGGAGGGGTGGCCTGGGGCGGCACACCCCTCCAAACGGTTGCCCTGGCCGTGCTCTTAGCCTGCGGATCGATCGCGGTGGGTTGGCTGGCAGGTGAGAACGCAAGCGCCCGGCGGCGCCACGCGCTCGACCTGGCTGAGCGGGCCGCCGAGCGTGAACGAGAGCGCGCCCGCCGCACGCTGATCGAAGAACGAACGCGCATCGCCCGCGAGTTGCATGATGTGGTGGCACATGCGATGAGCGTGATCTCCGTGCGCTCTGGGGTCGCCCGCCGAATCAGCGCCGCCCAGCCAGAGCAGGCGAGTGAAGCGCTCAGCATCATCGAGACGATCAGCCGGCGTAGCCTCGCCGAGCTTCGCAGGCTCGTGACCGTGCTGCGCCAAGCCGGGGACCCTACGGTCGAGGATCTGAGCCCGGCGCCGCGACTGTCCGATCTCCCACAGCTTGTGAGCGAGATCGCCGCCGCTGGCGTCCTAGTCGATGTCTGGATTGAAGGAGAGGCGCGGTCTCTTCCCCCAACCGAAGACCTCTCCGCCTATCGGATCGCCCAGGAGGCCCTGACCAACGTCGTGCGACACTCGGGAGCCGACAACGCAACCCTGTCGGTCCGCTACCGGAACGGCTCGGTGGAGATCGAGTGCGTCAATCCCAGCGACCGCCGCCAATCGGTTCCCATGGCACACGCGAACGGTGGTCACGGAATAGTCGGCATGCGCGAACGCATCGCTCTTTACGGCGGCGATTTCAGCGCACGTCCCACGGATGAGGGCTTCACGGTGCTCGCTCGGCTTCCAATCACCCGGGATACCAGGTGAGCATCGGTGTCGTCATCGCCGACGATCAGGCCTTGCTGAGAAGCAGCTTCCGCCTCCTGATCGAAGCCGAGCCCGACATGGCGGTCCTCGGCGAGGCGTCCGACGGGGCCGAGGCTGTCTCGCTTTCGCACGAGGTCCGTCCTGACCTCGTCCTCATGGATGTCCGAATGCCAGGGCTCGACGGGATCGAGGCGACCCGCCGCATTGCCAGCGAGTCCAGCACCGCTGCTGTGAAGGTGCTGATCCTCACGACCTTCGACCTGGACGAGTACGTCTATGGTGCGCTACAGGCCGGCGCGAGCGGCTTCGTGCTCAAGGAGATCTCCCCCGAGGACCTACTCAGCGCGATCCGGGTCGTCGCCGCCGGCGAGGCGCTCTTGGCGCCACGAGTCACCCGCCGGCTCATCGCGGAGTTTGCCCAGCGACGCCACGTACCGACCCCGACTGCCTCGCCCGAACTAGATGCCCTCACCGAGCGGGAGAAGGAGGTGCTTGGTCATGTGGCTCGGGGTCTGTCCAACTCGGAGACCGCGGAAATGCTTCACATAAGCCCCGGTACCGCAAAGACGCATGTCAGCAGATTGCTCACCAAGCTCGGAGCGCGCGACCGTGCCCAACTGGTGGTTCTCGCGTACGAGTCCGGGATGGCCCTTCCCGGACAGCGGCGAACCCCGATGGCAGCGAACAGCAAGCGAAGCCGTCCTTGAACCCGGGATGGCTGCAAGAAGATCACAGTCGAGGTCTTGCTCCGGATCTGGATTGCAATCATCTACGACCCATTATCTCGAACTTGGGCCTACGGACCCTGGCTGATGCATTGGAGGATCACGACGTCGCTCGGGCCGGAAGGCCGGCTGGTCCTGGGCCGAGGATCAGCTAGTGGGCACCCGCCAGCCTCCATCAGGACAGCCCAGGGTCTGATGGTGCCGCTCGATTCATAGGAATCTCGTGGCCAGCGCTCAGGAGATCTCCAGGCTTGCCTGTCATTGTGTCCCCACCCGTAGGACGCCGACAACGGATTGGAGTGAAGCCATGTGGATCTTCAGGAACACAGGCGAGGGACCCGTCAGAGGTGATCTTGGGATCAGTGATGATCTCCCGGCAGCCATTCGTGTACTTCGAGATCAAGAGGAGCTGGACAAGGCGTTGAGGCGGGCTGCGGCAGAGGACAGAGCCCTGCTCGACCGCCTGTCCCGCAGGTCTGCGCGCCACGACGCTGCGAGGCACTGACGAGCGAAGGGTCCTCCGGTCACCGGGCGTCAACGCCCTCCCCGGCAGCGACGCCACCGTCCCTCGAGAGATAGGTCGTGGACCTAAGGCGGCACCAGCTCGCCGGCTTTGCACGAGGCCGACTGGGAAGCACTGAGGGTCGGCATCAGAGGACACGCAGAGCGCAGCGGAGGGCCGACATCAACCTGCATGTTGGTACAAGCGTTCTTGTTACCGCGGTGTAACCGTCGGTCGGGCATCCTTTGCTGTGCGCAGGAGTGTCCCCTCCGCCTCGCTCGACACGAGCCGGTGGCCGGTCGGCTGCACGGGGGAAAGGCGCCGGGAGGTGGGTCTGGACCCGTGAGGGTGCTGGTGGTCGAGGATCAACGGCTTCTGGCCGAGACCCTGGCGACAGGGCTGCGGCGCGAGGGCATGGCCGTCGACTTCGTCTTCGACGGCGTCTCGGCTACCGAACGTATCGCCATCGTGGCCTACGACGTGATCGTGTTGGACCGCGACCTGCCCGGTCTCCACGGTGACGACGTCTGCCGCGAGGTCGTCGCCAATGGGGCGGCCACCAAGGTGTTGATGCTCACGGCGGCCGGCGATCTCGCCGATCGGGTCGGGGGCCTCACCCTGGGCGCCGACGACTACCTGCCCAAGCCCTTTGCCTTCGCCGAGCTGGTGGCCCGGGTCCGGGCCCTGGCCCGCCGTACACAGGCACCCGTACCACCGCTTCTCACCAAGGGAGACCTCACCGTGGACCCCGCTCAGCGAACCGCCCGCCGAGGCGTCCGGCGCCTCGACCTCACACCAAAGGAGCTCGGCATCCTGGAGGCTCTCCTCGCCGCCCAAGGCAGGGTCGTCAGCTCGGAGGAGCTGCTCGACCGGGTCTGGGACGACCGAGCCGACCCCTTCACCAACACGGTGAAGGTGACCATGAGCCGACTGCGACGCAAGCTCGGGACGCCGCCGCTCATCGAGACGGTGGCCAACGCCGGGTACAGGATCTGAGCATGAACCGTATCCATCTTCGTCGGCTGTCGGTCCCCACCTGGCTGCGGCCCCGCTGGACCGTTCGTCTCCGTCTGACCCTCCTCTATGGAGGTCTGTTCATCGTCGGTGGCGCCATCCTTCTCGCCATCACCTACGCCCTCGTGGCTCCGAGCAACGCAACCGTCATCGCGACGGCCAGTGGACGGGTCCAGGTCCAGGACACGGCGCCCGCCCTGTTCCCTCCACCGGCGATCGGCCAGGAGATCACCTCCGGCGGCATGATCTCCGGCGCGGTGAGCGGTCCCCCACCGAGCAAAGGCGAAGTGTCGCCGACTCCAGCCCAAGCCAAGACCAAGCTCGAATCCCTGCTCAAGGCCCAGGCCGACCACGAGCGATCGGTCCAGCTCCACCGGCTTCTCACCGAGTCCGGGGTGGCATTGGGGCTCATGGCCCTGGTCTCGGTCGTGCTTGGCTGGCTGATCGCCGGGCGGGTCCTCCGTCCGCTGCGGACGATGACCGCGACCGCACGGCGCCTGTCGGAGGACAACCTCGGCGATCGCATCGCCCTGCGCGGACCGGACGACGAGCTGACCGAGCTGGCCGACACGTTCGACGACCTCCTGCATCGCCTCGACACCGCCTTCGAGGCGCAGCGGCGATTCGTCGCCAACGCCTCCCACGAGCTGCGCACGCCTCTCACCCTGGAGCGGGCCGTGATCGAGGTGGCCCTCGCCGATCCCGTCGCCGACGTCGCCTCGCTCCGGGAGATGGGGCGCCAGGTCCTTTCCACCAACGCCGATCATGCCCGCCTCATCGACGCGCTCCTCGTCCTGGCTCGGAGCCAGCGAGGACTGGGGCAGACCGACGTGGTCAACCTGGCCACCGTGGCGCTCGACGCCATCGAGGACGTCGCACCCATCGCCGCCACCAACGAGGTCCGCGTCGAGTGGTCGCTCGATGCCGCCTCGGTCACCGGAGACAGGGCGCTCCTCGAGCGCCTCGTCTGCAACCTCGTCGACAACGCCGTGCGCCACAATCACCAGGGAGGCTGGGTCGAGGTGCGCACCGAGGTCCACGACGACGAAGCGACGGTGGAGGTAACCAACAGCGGCCCGACGATCGCCCCCGACCAGGTGGCGTCGCTCTTCGAGCCCTTCCGACGCCTGGGCGCCGAGCGGGCGGGACATCGTCAGGGAGCGGGGCTGGGCCTGTCCATCGTGGACGCCATCGTGGCCGCGCACCACGGAGCGGTCGACGCCCGACCGAGAGACGGCGGCGGTCTCGAGGTGCGCGTGGACCTGCGAGAGCGTCGGACGTCAGGCGGGCAGGCGGCGCTGCCGCGGGTAACAGATCCTGTTCCCGTCGTGTAACCGCGACTTCGGTACTACTCCCGCATCGGGCGGCATTCCCAGCCCGAGGGAGGAGACCGATGGCACATCCGCAACCAAGTCCGAAGTCGAGGCGACCGCGTCTCGCGCTCCTGGCCCTGGCGGTCCTCGCCCTCGCCGCCGCATGCGGTGGCGCGGCGTCGGGGTCCGGGGTGGCGAGCCTCGGGTCCACGACGACCACCAAAGCGTCGGGAAGCGCCTTGGCTGGAGGCCCGACCAAGTTCAACCCGGACGACGCCCTCAAGTTCTCGCAGTGCATGCGGACCCACGGCGTCCCCAACTTCCCCGACCCCACCCTCAGCGCTGGCCGGGCCACGATCCAGCTGAACGGAGGTGCTGGGAGCGGGCTCGACCCCAACTCTCCCCAGTTCCAGGCAGCCCAGGCCGCCTGCCGGCACCTGATGCCGAACGGAGGCCAGCCCACTCCCCAACAGCAGGCGCAGGCGAAAGACGCCGCCCTCCACTTCGCCCAGTGCATGCGGGCCCACGGGGTCAACGTCCCAGATCCGCAGGTGTCGACAAATGGCGGTGGCACCGAGATCAAGATCGGTGCCGGCGGTCCCGGTCAGGGCCCTGACAAGAACTCCCCTCAGTTCCAGGCCGCCCAGTCCGCCTGCCAGCACTTCCTGCCGGGCAACCGCTCGGGACCCTCCTCGAAATCACCGGACGCAGGCTCCGGAAGCGTCTCCGGGTCGTCGGCCCAGTGACCAGCCCCACACAGCCAGACACGAGGGAGCTTTCAGCGGCCGGTGACACGGCGCCATGGCCAGCCGACGGTGCGGACGATCGGGGCAGGAGCAAACGCGGGCGAAATCGCGCCGTCCTCGCCGTCGTCGTGATGGCCGCGCTCGTCGGTGCCGGCGTGGGGATCGGGATCGTCGTGAGCTCGGGCTCCTCGAGCCACAGCGCAGTGCCAACCAATTCGGCGCCCACTGCGACCGCCGGCGTGGCGCAGAGGAACCTCTCCTCTCAGGTCAACGAGAGCGGCACCCTCGGCTATGCCTCGAGCTGGTCGGTCATCAACGGGGCCAGCGGCACGCTCACCCAGCTGCCGGCAGCCGGCGACGTGATCAACCAGGGCCAGCCGCTTTATCACGTCGACGGCGCGCCGGTCGTGCTGCTCTACGGGGCCACGCCTGTCTATCGGAGCCTCCAGGCTGGCGTGACCAACGGTCCCGACGTGGCCGAGCTCAACTGGGACCTCATCGCTCTCGGCTACCTGCCCTCCAGCAATCTCAGCTCCCTCGACAACTTCAACTGGGCGACGACGTCGGCGCTGGAGCAGCTCCAAGAGGCCCTGGGTGTCACCCAGACCGGCACCCTGGCACCCGGGCAGGCGGTGTTCCTGCCCGGCGCGGTGAGGGTGGCCACGGTGTCGGCGACACTCGGATCGGCTGCGGCGCCCAAGCAACCGATCATGACCGCCACCTCGACCTCCCGCGTGGTCACGGTGAGCCTCGACGCCGCGCAACAGGGCCTCGTCAAGGTTGGCGACCAGGTCCAGATCATCCTCCCTGACAACACCTCGACGCCGGGAACGGTGTCGGCCGTCGGCGGCGTGGCGACCCCGAGCAGCTCGGGTCCGGCGACGGTGCAGGTCACCATCAACCCCACCAACGCGGCGGCGACCGGCACCCTGGACCAGGCCCCCGTGCAGGTGGCCATCACCACGGCGACCGTCGACAACGCACTGGTCGTCCCGGTGAACGCCCTCCTCGCCCTCGCCAGCGGCGGCTACGGCGTCGAGGTCGTCGACGCGGGTGGTCGCCGTCATCTGGTGGCCGCGTCGCTCGGGCTCTTCGACGACGCCGACGGACTGGTGGCTGTGACGAGCAACGGGCTCTCGGCGGGCATGCGCGTGGTGGTGCCGTCCCAATGAGCGCGGTGAACCCACCGCTCCCATTGGCGGCGGCACCCACGCTGCGGGGTCAGCTTGAGCACGCTGGCGACCCGGTACTCGAGCTCGTGGGCGTGACCAAGTCGTACCCGGCGGAGCCCCCCGTGGAGGCGTTGCGAGGCGTCGACCTCCGGGTCACCGAGGGCGAGCTGGTGGGCATCGTCGGACCTTCGGGCTCGGGCAAGTCGACCCTGCTCCACGTGATGGGAACGTTGGATCGGCCCACGTCGGGGGTCGTCTGCGTCGACGGTCACGAGGTGTCGCTGCTCACTGATCGGGAACTCGCCGCCCTCCGGGCGCAGAGCATCGGTTTCGTCTTCCAGCAGTTCTTTCTCTCGGAGGCCGTTACCGCCATCGACAACGTCGCCGACGGGCTCCTCTACACCGGTCTTCCCGCCAAGGCCCGCTGGCCACTCGCCGCCGACGCCCTCGAACGGGTGGGTCTCTCGCACCGGGCCAGCTTCCGACCCACCAAGCTGTCCGGGGGCGAGCGTCAACGGGTGGCCATCGCCAGGGCGGTGGCGGGCCGCCCGGCGATCGTGCTCGCCGACGAGCCGACCGGAAACCTCGACAGCGCCACCGGGTCTGCGATCTTCGAACTGCTGCGCCAGCTGAACGACGACGGGACGACGATTGTCGTCATCACCCACGAGCGGGACCTGGCCGGACGCCTGCCCCGCCGGGTCGACATGCTCGACGGCCGGGTCGTGAGCGATGTCGTCGTCGGGCAAGGGCCGCCCCGTGCGGACAGCTCGAGCGCACAGCCGGTGCGTGAGGCGAACCCGAAGGTCCCGACTCGGTGAGCGACGCCGGCCATCCGGGCGCCTCCGAGGTGCCGCGCGCCGGCGGGCGCCGGCGGTGGAGCCCCAGCGACCTGCCCGGCGTGCTCGTGCCGGCCCGTCTGCGGCCTGCCGACCTCCTGCGAACTGGATCGGTGGGCCTGCGGACCCGCCGGCTCCGCGCCGTCTTGTCCGGACTCGGCATCGCCATAGGGGTGGCGACGATGGTCGGGGTCCTCGGGATCTCGGCCTCGAGCCAGGCTGGGCTGCTGGCCGAGATCGACGCCATCGGGACGAACCTGCTCACCGTCACCACAGGTCAGACCCCGTTCGGCCAGTCGGCCGCGCTCCCCACCTCGTCACCGGGCATGATCGGCCGCATCGGCCCGGTGCAGCAGAGCGCAGGGGTGGGAACGGTCACCGCCAACGCCTACCGGTCGAACCTGATCCCTTCCACCAACACCGAGGGCATCACGGTCGACGCCGCCCAGGTCAACCTGCTCGCTGCGCTGCGGGGAACGATGCAGGCAGGAACCTTTCTCAACGACGCCACCGATCGATATCCCTCTGTGGTGCTGGGCGCCGTGGCAGCCCAACGCCTCGGTATCGACCGGGCCGGACCGGACGAGCGCGTCTGGCTCGGCAACCAGTGGTTCTACGTGAGCGGGATCATGAGCTCGTTCCCGCTGGCTCCGGAGATCGACCGCGCCGTCCTCGTGGGATTTCCCGTGGCCGAGTCCCTGCTCGGTTTCGACGGTGCCCCGACCACCATCTATGTGCGCACCGATCCCAACCAGGTCCCTGCAGTCCAATCGGTGCTGGCGGCCACCGCCAATCCCGAGCACCCGGACCAGGTCAACGTGAGCCGTCCCTCCGACGCCCTGGTCGCTCGGGCCGACGCCCAGAGCGCCTTCACCGGGCTCTTCCTCGGTCTTGGTGCCATCGCCCTGTTGGTCGGCGGGGTCGGCGTGGCCAACATCATGGTCATCTCGGTTCTGGAGCGCCGCTCGGAGATCGGGTTGCGGCGGGCCCTCGGGGCCACCAGAGGTCAGGTCCGGTTCCAGTTCCTCTCCGAGGCCGTCTTTCTCTCCGTCCTCGGCGGCGGCTGCGGGGTCGTGATGGGGATCATCATCACCGCGGTGTACGCCTCGACACGGTCGTGGGCCGTCGTGGTCCCGCCGAGCGCCATCGGCGG
>DASXCO010000235.1 GCA_036491125.1 Acidimicrobiales bacterium
GGGCCGGTGATGACGGGCAGCCGGGGGGTGACACCATGACGAGGGGTCCCTGGCGTGGTACTGGGGCGAGCCGGCCAGATGCAACAGGGGCCTCCCGGCGGCGCGCTCGGCCGACTCGGGTCGCGGCTGGAGTGTGTGCTCTCGCAGCGCCGCTCGCTCTCATTGCCGTGCTGTCGCCGACAACTCCCGCTGTGGCCGCGCCACCGACGAACAACCAGCCCCCGCCGCCTGCGCCGGGGGGGACCACATCTCCAGCGGGGGTGTGGATGCCGACGGCGCCCTGGTACGGGACCTTCTACTACCCCTGGTACCACAATCCTGCCGTCGATGGATCCTGGGGTCACTGGCAGGACGAGGTGTTTGCCGGCTTCTTTCACCATGCTCCGTCGAACTGGAATTCCCACTACCTGCCGGCCGTGAACAACACCACGGCGTTCAACCCCTCGGCGCAGCTGTACAGCTCGGCCGACGTCAACAACTTCTACTGGCAGCTCAAGGAGATGAAGGCGGCCCACCAGGAAGTGGCGATCTCGTCGTGGTGGGGACAGAACGATTCGTTCGGCACCGACGCCAACTTCCGCAAGATCATCACCGACTACATGAACCGTCCCGACAACCCCTATCCCAAGATGCGGTGGGCCGTGTACTACGAGATGGAGGGCTATGGCAACCCGAGCGTTGCTCAGCTCGACAGCGACCTCAACTACATCAAGACCAACTACGCCAACCAGCCGGGCTACTTGTGGATCAACGGCAAGCCCGTCGTCTTCGTCTACAACTCCTATGACGGCCTGCCCGGCTATCCCGACAACGACGTAGTGCGGTGGGAGCAGGCCCGCTCGGATACCGGGTTCTACGTCAACATGAAGATCCAGCCGGTTTCGGAGGGCGGCACCAACCCTGCCGTGATGGACGGCTGGCATGAGTACGGGCCGGCGAGCCGCTCCGGCACCTTCCCTGGGCTGTACGACTACGTCAGCCCCGGCTTCTGGAAGGAGCAGAACTCTGCGCTGTTGGCGCGCAACGACAAGCAGTTCAACAGTGCGGTGAAGTCGATGGTGTCGGCGAACGTCCCGTGGAAGCTCACCGAGACCTGGAACGAGTGGATCGAGGGCACCCAGGTCGAACCGGGCCTCAACGCCAACTGGACATCCGACAGTTCGGCCACGGTGACCAGTCCGAACATAGCCACCAAGGGTCCGAGGGGCTACGGCACCACCGCCGTCGACACCCTCGGGAGCGACCTTCCGCCGCTCCCCTAGCGGGGCGTCGCCCCCTGGCGACCTCAGTACTGGATGACGGAGCGGGCCACCTCGCCGGTCTTCATGGCGTCGAAGGCCTCGTTGACCTGCTCGAGAGTGATCGTCCGGGAGACGAGCTCGTCCAGCTTGAGCTGACCCTGCTTGTAGAGCTCGATGAGCTTGGGCACGTCCCGTTGCACGTCCGATGAGCCGTACCAGCACCCCTTGATCGTCTTCTCCTGGAGGACGACGCCGAAGAAGGCGGGCAGGTTGATCATGGCGTCCATCTTGGGCACGCCGACGAGGATGGCCTGGCCGCCCCGCCGCGTCATGGTGATGGTCTGCTCGATCGTCTTCTCGAGGCCGATGACCTCGAAGGCGACGTCCGCCCCCCGCTGCGCGGTCATCTCCATCACCTGGCTCACGGGGTCGGCCTGGCTGGCGTTCACCACCGCAGTGGCCCCGAACTCCTTGGCCAATGACAGCTTGGTCTCGTTCATGTCGATGGCGATGATCTCCGCCGCGCCGGCGATGCGGGCTCCCTGGATCACGTTCAGGCCGACGCCACCACACCCCACCACGGCGACAGTGTCGCCGGGGTGGATGTCGGCCGTGTTCATCGCCGCCCCCGCACCGGTGAGGACCCCACAGCCGATGAGGGCGCCCAGCTTGAGATCGAAGTCGGCGGGAATCTTGACGGCGCCGACCTCTGGCACGACCGTGACCTCGGAGAAGGTGCCCGAGGCCGCCATCTGCGGCAGCGGCGCGCCCTGCGAGCTCATCCGGGGGGTGCCGTCGAGCAGCCCGCCCGTCATCATTGCCTGGGTGCCCGCCTCGCAGAGCTGGGGCTGGCCGCGCAAGCAGTAGAAGCATGTGCCGTCCTGCGGTACCCACGAGATGACCACGTGGTCGCCGGGAGCCACCTTCGTGACTCCAGGACCGACCTCCTCGACCACCCCGGCCCCCTCGTGTCCGAGGACCATCGGGGCGCCGCCGAGCAGCGTCCCGTTCTGCACCGACAGGTCGGAGTGGCATACCCCCGACGCCGCCATGCGCACCTTGACCTCGCCGGCGTGGGGCGCCTCGACCTCGACGTCGTCGCGGATCTCCAGCGGCTCGTCGATGCCGATCAGGACTGCGGCCTTGCCCATGATGCCTCCTGTAGCGCTGAAACAGGTTCTGCTGCATCGTCCCACAACGACCGGACCGGACGAAACCTGCCCAGGCGCCCTACCACCGGCCCCAGCCGGCCGACTCCATGAGGCGGGCGATCTTCCCGGGCAGGTCGGCCAGGGCGAAATGGCGCCGAGCCACCCAGGCGTTGTGCTCGAGCACCGCCGGGTCGGGGTCGTCGAGCCAGCGGGCCAGCGCCGCCGGGTCGTCGGCCGGCAGCCAGCGAAAGCCGTGGCCTGCCAGCTCTGCCGCCACGGGATAGTCGCCCACCGCCAGCGCTCGACGATGGATTGCCGACTCGACGGTGGGGTTGCCGAAACCCTCCCAGGACGATGGGAAGACGACGGCGTCGCACGCCGCGTAGGGCCCGGCCACGTCGGTCGTGGGCCCACCTGGCCCGGGCCCGTGGATGACGGGGACGCCGGCCCCGCTGAGCACGCGCTCCAGCTCGGGTCCGTACCCCTCCTCGGCCGGACCGAGGAGCCAGTACGCGGCGCCCACGGACTCGGCCAGGGCAAGGCCGGCAGGCACGTTCTTGCGGGCGATGGCCCTGGTGGGTTGCAGCAGCACGCGGGTCTGGTCGTCGAGACCGATGGCCCGTCGGGTGGCGGTGCGGTCGCCGGGCGCCGTCCCGGGGTCGAAGGCCTCGGTGTCGAAGGCGTTGCGGATCGTCACCGAGTCGATCGCCCGGGCGGCCAGCTGGAGCCGGCTCAGGTCGTTGATCGTCACGTGTCGCCAAGCCGAGTCGGTCGGGGGAGGACCGTGGTCGGCGAAGCGGGCCCGCTGCCAGGGCAGGTCGTGATGACGGAGGATCGAGGGACGGCCGGCCAGGACCTTGGCCACCAGGGCGGCGGCGCCGGGGTTGAGCGGCAGCGAGAGGAGGTTCTCGACCACGACCAGGTCGGCTGGGGCCAGCACGTCCTCGACCTCGTCGGCGGTCGGCGGCTCGGGGGCGCCCATGGCCAAGCCGGGCAGTAGCCGCTCCGCACGTCCCTCACCGGCCACCGTCCGTACCGAGAAGCCGAGCTCGCCGAGCGCCCAGGCCCACTTGCCCGCCTCCACTCCGACGCCGTCGCTGCCGCCGAGGCGGAAGGAGACGATGGCTGCGGTCGGCACGGGTATTGGCTTTCGTGGGAGCCGACGCGGGTGACCCCGGCGGCCGCTTCACGCTACCGTCCTGGCGATGGCCGACGAGCTCCTCTACGACCAGGCGGACGGGGTGGCGCGCGTGACGATCAACCGTCCCGAGCGGCGCAACGCCATCTCCTGGGGGGTGATCTCAGGCCTGCGGGCAGCACTCGCCCGCGCCAAGGACGATCCAGAGGTCCGGGTGCTGGTGCTCAGCGGAGCGGGCGACAAGGCCTTCTGCGCCGGGGCCGACCTGGGCGGGATGGCCGACGGCGACGGCTTCCTCGCCCTGCACGAAGGGCGGGGCGAGCTGCCCCGCCTGTTCGACGACCTGTGGCAGCTGGGCAAGCCCACCATCGCCAGGGTGCGGGGCTACGCCCTGGCCGGAGGATTTGGGCTGGCTCTGGCGTGCGACTTCGTGGTGGCGGCGGACGACGCCGTCTTCGGCACGCCCGAGGTCGACGTGGGCCTGTGGCCCTACATGATCACCGTCCCCCTCGTCCGCTCGATGGCACCCAAGAAGGCCCTCGAGCTCATGCTGACCGGTCGCCGGGTCGGGGCCGAGGAGGCGGACCGGCTGGGGTTCGTGACCTCCGTGGTGCCCGTCGAGGCCCTGGACGGCGCCGTCGACGAGCTGGCCGGCAAGCTGGCGGCCAAGCCCCCGTCGGTGGTGAAGCTCGGCCGCGACTCGTTCTACGCCACCTGGGACCTGGCCGCCGCCGAGGCGCTCCGGTACCTCCACCCGATGCTGACGATCACGACCATGACCGACGACGCCCGCGAGGGGATCGCCGCCTTCGCCGAGAAGCGGCCCCCTCGTTGGAGCGGGACGTAGGGGAGACGTAGGCGAACAGTGACCGACCGCAAGCCGCCCCCGCCCGAGCTGCACGACTGGAAGCCGCTGGTCGAGGACCTGGACGGACGCCGTGAGCGGGCCCTGGCCATGGGTGGCGACAAGCAGGTGGCCCGCCAGCGGTCGCTCGGCAAGCTGCCCGTGCGCGAGCGCCTCGAGATCCTGCTGGATCCGGGAACTTTCGTCGAGTACGGGCTCCTCGCCGACTCGATGGACCCGGAGCTGGCATCGAGCAAGGGCTACCTGGCGGCCGACGGCATGATCGCCGGCGTGGGGGAGATCGAGGGCCGTCGGGTGGCGGTCTGCGCCTACGACTTCACCGTGCTCGCCGGGTCGATGGGCGCGGTGGGCGAGTCGAAGACGGCGCGCCTGCGCGAGCTGGCCCTGCGCCAGCGCATCCCGGTCGTGTGGCTGCTCGACTCGGCCGGCGCCCGCATCCAGGCGACCAGCGGGTCGACGTTCGCGGCTGCCGGGGCCCTGTTCCGCGAGCAGGTGACGCTCTCCGGCGTCGTCCCGATGGTGGCGGCGATGCTCGGGCATTGCGCGGCGGGGACGGCGTACATCCCGGCGCTGGCAGATTTCGTGCCGATGGTGAAGGGGATCTCGTCGATGGCACTCGGCGGGCGTCACCTGGTCAAGGCGGCGACGGGCGAGGACGTGTCCGAGGAGGAGATGGGCGGGTCGACGGTTCACACCACGATCAGCGGCGTGGCCGACCTCGAGGTTGCCGACGACGCCGAGTGCCTGGCCGCCGTGCGCTCCTACCTGTCGTTCTTTCCCTCGCACAATCGCCAGTCCCCGCCGGTCCGCTCGTCCACCGATCCTGTGGACCGGCGCTGCGAGGAGCTGTACGACATCGTGCCCACCGCGCCTCGCCGGGCCTACGACATGGACCGAGTCGTGCGCACGATCGTCGACGACGGGGAGTTCTTCCCGATGAAGCCGGGGTGGGCTCGCAACGTCATCACGGGCCTGGCC
This sequence comes from Acidimicrobiales bacterium, assembly GCA_036491125.1. NCBI lineage: Bacteria > Bacillati > Actinomycetota > Acidimicrobiia > Acidimicrobiales > Acidimicrobiales bacterium. Next base: position 5,374 of record DASXCO010000235.1, read on the forward strand.
CGTGTCGGCGGCGAGCCGGTCGGCATCGTCGCCAGCCAGCCCAAGGTCCTCGGGGGCACCCTCGACGTGAACTCGGCCGACAAGGCGGCCCGCTTCGTCTGGCTGTGCGACGCCTTCGGCATCCCCCTGGTGTTCCTCCAGGACGTCCCCGGCTTCACCGTCGGCTCGGCGGTCGAGCGCCAGGGCATCATCCGCCACGGCGCCAAGATGCTCTACGCCGTGTCGGAGGCCACCGTCCCCAAGGTCACCGTCGTGATGCGCAAGGCCTACGGCGCCGGCTACTTCGTGATGAACGGCACCGCCTACGAGGCGGACTACATCGTGGCCTGGCCGAGCGCCGAGATCGCTGTCATGGGCCCCGACGGGATGGTCAACATCATCATGCGCAAGCAGCTCGAGGCGATCCCCGAGGGCGAGGAGCGAACCCGGGCCCGGCTGGAGATGGCCGAGCAGCTGCGCCGCAACATCGATCCTTACATCGCCGCCGGCCACGCCCAGGTCGACGACATCATCGACCCGGCCGACACCCGCACCGCCATCTGGCGGGGCCTCCAGGTGGCCAGGACGAAGGTCGTCGACCGGCCGTGGCGCAAGCACGGCGTGCTCCCGGTTTGAGCACCGTTTCACCCGCTGCGACGGGACGGTAGAACGTCACGATGGCCAAGCGAGCTCTCATTACCGGCATCACCGGCCAGGACGGGTCCTACCTGGCCGAGTTCCTGCTCGACAAGGGCTACGAGGTCGTCGGCATGCTGCGCCGGAGCAGCACCGTCAACTTCGAGCGCATCGCCCACATCCAGGACCGGGTGACGCTCGTGGCCGGCGACCTCCTCGACGAGGTCTCGATGATCAACATCCTCCGGACCCACCGGCCCGAGGAGGTGTACAACCTCGCCGCCCAATCCTTCGTCCAGACGTCGTGGAGTCAGCCGGTGCTCACGGGAGAGACCACCGCTCTCGGCGTGACCAGGGTGCTTGACGCCATTCGCATCGTGGACCCCGACATCCGCTTCTACCAGGCCAGCTCCAGCGAGATGTTCGGCAAGGTCCACGAGTCTCCGCAGCGGGAGACGACGCCCTTCTATCCCCGTAGTCCCTACGGCGTGGCGAAGGTCTACGGCCATTGGATCACGGTCAACTATCGGGAGAGTTACGGGCTGCACGCCTCGTCAGGGATCTGCTTCAACCATGAATCGCCGCGTCGGGGGCTCGAGTTCGTGACCCGGAAGATCAGCCACGGTGTGGCCCGCATCAAGGCCGGGCTGGACCAGACCCTGGCCCTCGGCGACCTGGAACCGCGCCGGGACTGGGGCTACGCACCCGACTACGTGCGGGCCATGTGGCTGATGCTCCAGCAGGCCGAACCGGCCGACTTCGTGGTGGCGAGCGGCGAGACGCATTCCGTCAGGGATCTGTGCGAGGCGGCATTCGGTCACGTGGGGCTCGACTGGCGCCAGCACGTGGTGGTGGACGAGCGCTTTCTTCGCCCGGCGGAGGTGGATCTGCTCGTCGGCGACGCGTCCAAGGCCCAAGCGACATTGGGCTGGGTCCCCGAGGTCGACTTCGGGGGCCTGGTGGGGATGATGGTCGACGCCGATCTCGAGACCGTCGAACGCCAGAGGTAGGCGCTGGAGGAACTCCACGTTTGTCCCTTGCAATCCCCTGTGAGGAGGTTATCCTCGTTTGGTCAAGCTCTGACGAGTTTGGGGGGGAATGATGGCGGCCTCGGTCGCCGGCCGCGACGGTCAGATCGCAGCTGGCACTGGCGTGTTCTTGGTGGCGCTTCCTTCCGTGCCGCCTGCGTCAGT
>DASXCO010000236.1 GCA_036491125.1 Acidimicrobiales bacterium
CTTCGACAATCCCGCCAGCTCCAGGCAGAGCGGGCCGGAGGCCGAGTTCGTCTTCGCGTGGAACGCGGCGGCTACTCGGGGCGACTCCATCACCGTCACCAAGGCCATGTGGGACAAGGCGTGCGAGTGGGCCTGGGGAGATCGACCCATGGTGGCGCTGAGGTTCTACGATTCCGAGACGATTGAGACGGGACCGAGAATGGACCTGGCCGTCGTCAGCCTCTTGACCTTGACGGAGATGGTGGACCGGATCGCCCAGCTCACCGACGACCTGGAGGCCGAGCGGGCCGCAACCAAGCGGCTCGTGCACGAGATGCGTCCGGCGGCGTGAGCTACGTTGTCCCTGACCGCACCGAGCATGGCCCGTTGACCATGTTGAGCGTGCGAAGTCCACTGCTGGAGCGTCCAGTCGTCCGGCCGCGCGTCGTTCCACTCCCGCCGGTCACCGAAATGCCTCCGCCGGAACGGGGCGAGGAGGTCAAGGGCTCGGTCGGAGATACCGACGGCGCCGATTCCACGGCGACGACGACCTCGGTGCCACGTGCTCGATCCCGGCGACGCCATGTCCGGCTCGGGTTCAAGGTTGTCACCCTGATTGGCCTGGTCGTCCTCGTCCTCACCCAGCGGACCCTCATCGGCTCCTCCCTCAGGGTGCTCGCCCACCTCAACTGGGTCTGGCTCCCGCTGGCTGTGGAGCTCGAGTCGGCGTCGATCGCCATGTTCGCCCGTATGCAGCGCCGTCTGCTGAGGGCAGGCGACGCCAAGGTCGGGCTCTGGCCCATGCTGGCAACGACCTACGCGGGCAACGCCATATCGGTGTCGGTGCCGCTGGCCGGCACCCAGATCGGGACCGCCTACGCCTTCCGGCGGTTCAGGAGGTTGGGCGTGGACGGGACACTGGCCGGGTGGGCTCTGGTCGTCGCCGGCGTCGTCTCGTCCCTGGCCTCGGCAATGATCCTGGCAGTCGGGGCCATTCTCTCCGGTAACGACGTCGTGGCCGTGACGGGCGCGCTCGGTGGGGTCCTCGGCGTCATCGTCGTGGCGGTCGCATCGCTTGCCATCCGACACGATCGCGTCGAGAAGATGGTGGACCGCCCGATTGTCTGGGTCCTTCACCGGGTGCAGCGCCTGATCAACTGGCCGGTCGGGAGTGCGCGGGAGGTCATCGAGTCCGCGATGGCCCGCCTGCGACGCCTGCACCTGAGCCGGTCCGACTGGGCCAAGGTGCTCGGGCTCGCCTTCGGGAACTGGCTGGCGGATGTCGGCGTGCTGGCTGTGAGCCTTCTTGCCGTTGGGGCCGACGTGCCGTGGCACGGCCTGCTCTTCGCCTACGGGGTCGGTGCGGCGGTCGGAAGCCTCGGGCTCACCCCCGGCGGCCTCGGGGTGGTGGAGGGCACCCTGGCGGTTGCGCTGATGGGAGCAGGGGTCCACCACGGCGAGGCCCTCGCCGGAGTCCTGCTCTATCGCTTCATCAGCCTCTGGATGGTGAGTGGAGTCGGCTGGCTCGTCTATCTCCTGGGCCATGGCGGTGGCGCCGACGCCCACCCCGGGACTCCGAGCCGGGCGCCGAGACCAGCGTTGTAGCAGAGCCTCCGGTCCCTCTCGGCGTCTATGTCGGCGCGTTCGTCCTTCCCAGCTTCTTGCGCGACGACGATGCGGTGGCCGCTGCCATCTGTGATCAGACATCCACCGCGGTTGCACGAGCGTCGCGTCGTCGACACCGCTCTCTTGCGTCTCACGAGACCTGCGGATCGGGCCTTTGTAACCCACTCGCCTATCCCTAGGTAGCTCCACTTCGACCCACAGGACGGTGATCGTGCTCACACAACCCGTAGCTCCCCTTGCGTCCGGCCCAGAAGCGACCAGACACGGCTCGGATCGCTCGACTCAACACGGCACGGCCGGCGGGGTCCCGAGGGGTCGGTTTGGCCGCGCTGCTCGCCTCGGCGGCCTGGCCGGGCACACCGTGGCCACCCGGGCTCGGACGCGGGTGCACCAGGCTCGTGGAGGCGACGCCGCCGAGGCCGCTGAGCGGGCCAGCCAGGAGCGGCTGGCCGAGCGCTACGCCGCAGCCCTGGGCGAGATGAAGGGGGCAGCCATGAAGGTGGGCCAGATCCTGTCTTTCGTCGACGCCGACGGCCTGGTGTCGGCCCCCAATCTCGAGACCTTCCAATCGGCGCTGGCCCGGCTCCAGGACGACGTGCCGCCGTTGTCCGAGCGTGAGATCGCATCGGTGATCGAGGCAGAGCTCGGGGCGTCTCCGGACGATATCTTCGCCTTCTTCTCGCCCCGCCCGATCGCCGCCGCCTCCATCGGCCAGGTCCACCTCGCCCGCTTGGCCGACGGTACCGAGCTGGCCGTCAAGGTCCAGTATCCCGGCGTGGCCGACGCCATCCGGGCTGACCTGGCCAACACCGAGATGCTCGCCTCGATCATCAAGGCCGGAATCGGTCTGCTGGGCCCGAAGGCGCCAAGGCTCGATCCGAGGGCCGTGGTTGAGGAGGTACAAGATCGCATAGGAGAGGAGCTGGACTACCGGGTGGAGGCCGCGAACCAGCAGGAGTTCGCCACGATCTACGACGGGCATCCCTTCATCCATATCCCGGCGGTTCACCCCGATCTGTCTACCGGCCGGGTACTCACCATGGACTACGTCCACGGACGGCGTTGGGCCGAGGCGATCGACGCGGACGACGCCCTTCGCTGGCGATGGGGAGAAGCCATCTTCCGGTTCGTCTTCTCCAGCCTGCACCGCCACGGCGTGTTCAACGCCGACCCTCACCCCGGGAACTACCTGTTCCACGACGACGGTACCGTCACGTTCCTCGACTTCGGCGCCGTCAAGCGGTTCACCCCCGCGCAGCTCTCGGTGATGTCGGCCGTGGTGGACGCCGCTCTCGCCAGCGATGCCAACGGCGTGCTCCGCGCCTTCGTCGGACTGGGCATGCTGAGCGAAGACGACGCGAAGAGCATCGACCCGGACCGGCTCCTCGAGTTCTACCGCTACGCGCTCAGGGACCGCTGGGACGACCAGCCCTTCACCCAGACACCGGAGTTCGCCGCTGAGATCGTGGCCCGCTCCTACGAGCCCCTCGGACCTTGGTACGACGTGACACGACGGATTCAGATGCCCAAAGACCTTGTCCTCCTGAATCGCATCAACCTCGGCGCCAGTTCGGTGCTCGGGCACCTCTACGCAACCTCTGATTGGCGGGCGATCGACGACGAGATCCGCCACGGCGGATCGCCGAGCACGGAGCTCGGCCGTCTGGAGGCCCAATGGCGAACCGGGAACGCGGCACGGGTCGTCCCATATCGCAGCGGCCGCTCATTGGCCAGGACCGGCGCCGGTCGTCTCCCGTCGGTGCCTGACGCAACTCCCTTGGCTATCTGATACCGCGACGATCGCGAAAACGCGGAGAGCATCTATCCGCTTGGCCATGAACCGCTCGCAGTCGGGCGAGATGGCGTTGTCCTGCTCGGACACCATGTACCACTTCGGCAGGTCCTTCCAGATCAGTTCGGCGTGTCGGCTGGGAGCTTTATCGGATAGGGCTCGCTGAAGTCGGCGGAGCGGCTCACTTCGCTCCATCTTCGGTCCTCGGCGAGGAGTTGCGCGTCGAGGCCGATCGAGCCTTCGACGGCGTTCACGCCGAGAGGCAGGTGGTAGGGGATGTTGCGGCGTTTGGCGACCTGTACGAGGATCTCGGCCGCGCGCGTCGGGTCCCCTGCGGGGCCGTCGGTGCTCTGCCGGACGCGGCTGTTCATGGCGCCGACCGTCGGGGCATAGGCCTCGGGGATGTCGTGGACGGTCATCGAGGAGCCGGCCCAGTCGGTCCGAATGCCGCTCGGCTCGACGACCATGACATTCACGCCGAACGGCGCGGTCTCGGCCCGCAGCACCCGGCTGAAACCGTCGATCGCGAACTTGGCGGCCTGGTACGAGGCGATCCCGGGTGAACCGCCAACGCGTCCGCCCACGGACGAGATCTGCATTACGAGGCCCCCACCTTGCTCCCGAAGGACCGGGATCGCCGCTTTGGAGACGTGGTAGACGCCCCAGAAGTTGGTCTCGAACTGGGCGCGGAAGTCTTCGTCGTCGGTGGTCTCGATCGGTGAG
>DASXCO010000237.1 GCA_036491125.1 Acidimicrobiales bacterium
CTCTTCGGGGGGACAGGTGCGGTGGGTCGTCTCGACGAACCCCTTGGCCGCCCGACACTCCCTCCCGAGAAAGCCGACCGGAGGCGGCGAGCCGATGCTCGCGGGAACCTCGGTGGTCGCGGTCACGGCTCTGCTACCTCACACTCGCCGGTCGACTTCGCCAGGACGCCGTTGCGCGCATGGCAACCTGGGTGCCGCCCCACGGAGATGCTGGTCGGGGATCAGCCGCGGCGCGGGCTTCACCGCCCGGCAGTCAAAGCGGCAAACGATCGCCCCCCTGCCGGTGAGCTCTCTCGGGACTCGCCCAGCGCCTCGGCGATCAGCTCGCAGAGGGCAGTCCTCGAGCGCGACCACGAAAGAACCCACTTACAAGCCCCCCCTTTTTTTTCCGGGATCAACCCGGCTCGGTCGCCAGCCGTTGGCCCGTGTCATCACGGCCCGCCACTGTTGCCCGCCGACAACCCCGCCGATGTGCGCCTACGACGTTCAAGCTATCACGCCGTCGAGTAGGCCGTCTACCCGTCTGGACCGACACGCTGTAGTCATGCTGCTGGGCTCGGTCCCCCGCCGCCGCAGGAGGAAGCTCGCGTCGAGCGCGGCCAACCCCTCCTTCTGGCGCGCCTCATCGAGCGGGGCTTCGAGAGAGTGGTGCTGCCCGGTGGCGCACCTGGAGGTGGCGGTCGTGCGAGAGCCTGTGCCTGTGCCCGTGCCCGGCCTGGAACGCTACAAGTTCTCCTGGATCGCGACCAGCGACCGGGCCGCCAGCTTCGATCCGTCCCCTTGGATGCGCTGAACCTCGGCCTCCAGCGCGGTTGCTCGAAACGGACCGAGACCGCTCCCGGCCCACGCCCTGATCGGGTCTTCGAAGGTGATCGCCCGCAACTGGTCGCTCGTGAGCAGCCCCCGCTCCACCTGGTCCCAGGCCTCGGTGAGCAACAGAGCAGCCTCGGGAGCATCCCAATGACCGAGATCGCTCGAGAACAGGGCGCCCAAGCGGCCTCCGGCGCTGAACCGAGAGTCGAAGGCCAGGCAGGTGAGGGGGTCGTCCGCCTCGCACCCGGCAAAGAACTGCGTGGTGAAGACCTCCCGGACGTCGTCGGGTCCCTCGAGGCCTGACTCGGCGAACTCGTCGACAGCGTCGCCGTCGGCAACTGGCTGGGCGAGGGGACCCAGAGCCTCGCCCAGCCGGTCGGCGCGTGCCCGCAGGGCGTCGCCTCCATGGCTGGCCAGGCAGTCGGCAAGCAGCTGGCGGTCGAGGCGATCCGGGTTGTAGCAGGCCACGGCCTCGCCGGCGCGCAGTTCCATGTGGCGTATCAGATCCGAGCGCAGGCTCACGGCCCAGGCCACGCCCCCCTCCATGAAGGCGAAGCGCAGGGCGGGAAAACGCACGGGCACCCCACCAAAGAGCAATGACCGAGCCACGGCCTCGGCGCCGGCGGCAAACCCGCCGACGTGGTTGAACATGTAGTTGGCGGGCGAGGCCCGTGTGCCGAACCCGAAGGTGGCCGAATGGAACGTCGGCATGAGCTCGAGCTGCTCGCAGGTCCGCCACACGGGATCGTAGTCGTGGGTGGACCCGTGCCCGAGGCTGTCGTAGACCGAGGCGGGTCCGCTCGAGGCGGGGCTGATCGTTCTGGGCACCAGGCCGGTCAGCACCACCGCTTTCATGCCCAGCTCGGCGACGTGGGCGAGCGCTTCGGTCGCTTCAGAAGGGGTGTAGGCGGGGATAACCGCCACCGGTTCCACTCGGTCACGGGCCCCAGCACAGACCTCCAGTGCGGCGCGGTTGAAGGCTCGGGCTGCCACGGTGCGGAACTCGGGATCCGGGACTGCCAGCGCCGCCATACCGAACGTTGGGTACAGGAAAGCGAAATCGACGCCCATCTCGTCGAGGCGGTTGCGCAGCAGGCCGGGGAACATGGCCGTCGCCCGGTCGAGCGAGCTCGCCGACACGGCCCACCACGGAGGTCGCATGGCTCCCAGCCGACGCCGCGCCGGGGGTCCGATACGCCCCACCGCAGCCAGCCCGTCGAAGATGGCGTCGAAGCGCTGCGCAGCCGCCGGGCCCGCCTCCTCGGCGACCAGGTCGCCAACGAGGGGCAGGTACTCGACGAGGTGGCCGTCACTGTCGATGACGGGATGGCCGAGGCGCTCGCGCACCTCGGCGGACGTGTGCGCCGACATCGGACCGGTCATGAGGTCACTCCGTTTGACGTCTTGCCGAGGCAAGGCCTGCGACGGCTGCTCGGCCTACCACACAGCGCGTGCGTCGGCCGGAAGCGGACACGGAAGCTAAACGATCCCTCCCACAGCGGAGGAAAAGGCAGCTGGATGCCCAACCCCGACCGTGGTCGCGCCAGCGCCGCCTGCCACCTTCTCCAGGTCCTCGTCGGACAGCTCGCTGATACCGGCCAGCTTCTTGAGGGTGGGCAGGTCGTCGGTGCTTACGTCGAAGCCAGCGTCGGTCACGATCCGACGCTTGTCGTCCGGGGTTTCCGCCGCTTCCAGCTGGGCCCGGAACTCCTCGTCCGAGCTGACCCGCTCGTACAACGCTGTTACTCCCTCTGCACTCATGTTGTCTCCTAACCGGTTTGGTTGTCCGTCGTGATGGTCATGAACCCCTTTCGGGCTGGGATAGGCGTCGCCTCGTTGTGCAACGCCCGTCAGGGGATGCTGACCGCGACGACCGCCGGCAGCGCGGCCAGCGCGGCCTACTTGCTCGGTTGCGCACCTCGGCGGAGGTGAGCGCCGACATCGGACCGGTCATGAGGTCACTCCGTTTGACGTCTTGCCGAGACAAGGGCTGCGACCGGCTGCTCGGCTTACCACACAGCCCATGCGTCGGCCGGAAGCGGACACGGAAGCTAAGCGACCCCTCCCACAGCGGCAACGAGGACAACCACAGCTGGAAGCCCAACCGCCACTGTGGTCGCGTCAGAGCCGCCTGCCACCTTCTCTAGATCCTCGTCGGACAGCTCGTTGACGCCGGCCAGCTTCCGGATGGTGGGCAGATCGTCGCTGGTCACTTCATAGCCAGCCTCGGTCACGATCTGACGCTTGTCGTCCGGGGTCTCCGCCGCTTCCATCTTGGCCCGGAACTCCTCGTCCGAGTTGATCCGCTCGTACAACGCTGTTACTCCCTCTGCACTCATGTTGTCTCCTAACTGGTTTGGTTGTCCGTCGTGATGGTCATGAACCCCTTTCGGGCTGGGACGGGCGTCGCCTCGTTGGGCAACGCCCGTCAGGGGATGCTGACCGCGACGACCGCCGGCAGCGCGGCCGGCGCGACCTACTTGCTCGGTGCGGGTCCGTCGCTCACCCGGTCACCTCCCTCGTGTCCGAGCGTTCCGCCGCTGCCGGGGCGGCCGCGCGGCCGCCCCGGACTCCTGGGGCGTAGTGGGCGAAGGAGTTGTAGCCTTCGAGACCGGGCACCACCACACGCACGACCGACACGTCGAAATCGGGCGGCGTCAGCTCGACGACGATCGCGTGCTCGAGTCCGACCCCGGCCAGGCGCTCGAGCAACGTGACGCAGTCTTCCTCGAAGGTGTGGCCCGCCGAGGACGGCCACGAGCGGGCGGTCGTATGCGGCTCGAGGAGTGTGGGGCGGGCCGC
>DASXCO010000238.1 GCA_036491125.1 Acidimicrobiales bacterium
CGTCTCTGACAGATTCATCTCGCTCGCGACAGCTTGCATTCGCGCCTCGGTCGGAAACTCGTCCACGATCGCGATCGCAGCCGGGTTGCCCGAGAAGGCGCGGTCAGTGAAGGCGTCGACGACGATCAACACCATGTCATCACCAGCCTGCCAACACCGTTCTCGAGGCTGGAGCGCGTGTGGCCGCCAACGACCAAGCCGTTAGTGATGCGACCACGCGACCTGCCCGACAAGATCGTCGAAGGTCTCGATGCCGACGTGATCAGGGTCGAGGGTGAAGATCCGGCCGACCTCCCCTCGGGGAACCCGGCGCAGCTGGGGTACGATGACCTCCACGACGAAGCATCCACCCGGCTCGAGGTGGGCCGCTGCGTTGACGAAGACCGCCAGCTGCTCTTCCTGAGTGGTCACGTTCATGCAGCGGCAGCGCGACCCGTCCAGTCCCGATGGCGAGCTCGAGAGCGGGGCCGCCTTGGGCCAGTTCGGCAAGGAGGTCGACAGTCGGACCAATGACCGACGGCTCGAACATCGCCGCGTAAGTCGCGTCGTAGGCATCGGCGACGTCTCGGCCCCACGTGATCGATGCCATAGGCGGCAGCCTGACACGAACTGTGCTCGCTGCCCACCGGATTCCCGGGATGCTCAGCGGGGCTTCGAGGCTTCGATGAGAAACCGGCTGGCGAAGGCCACGAACGACCCATCTCGCTGGATCTGCTCGTGCAGGGCTCGCAGCTGCTCGGAGAATCCGGCCACAGTGAAGCCAGGGACGATCCACACCACGAGGCGCAGAAAGTAGACGACGGCGCCCACGTCGTAGAAGACCGTCCGAAGCCGCTCGTGACGAAGGTCTTCGACCACGAGGCCGGCAGCCTCGGCCCCTCGTCGGGCGAGCTCCGGATGTCGTTTCGATCCCGCGGGCAGTGGGCCGAGCATGAGCTCGCTCAGCTCTCGAAGACTGTCCGGCCCGACCTGCTGGGACAGATATCGACCGCCCGGACGCACGACGCGAGAGATCTCCTCCCAGCATGTATCGACCGGATGTCGACTCGTCACCAGGTCGAAGACCGCGCTCGGGAATGGCAGCGTCCCGGCATCTCGGGCGGCAACAATGTGTGCGCCGCGCGGCAGCAACCGTCGGCCGGCGACGACGACATTGGGTGGGTAGTCCTCGGTGGCGACCATCAACGGCGGAACATATGGCAGGCCCGCGAGCATCTCCCCGCCACCTGACTGCAGATCGAGCATCCGCGACGCTCGAGCGGCGCGCTCGGCGACTCGGTCCGCGTAGCGCCAGCTCGGCCGGTCCTCGGTCGCTCGGCCTTCCAACCATGTGAAATCCCATCCGTCGATCGGGGCCGCCTCCGCTTCTGCGATCAGCTCCTCGATGGTCACCTCCACACCGATGATCCTCCCAGCCGGAGCCCCGCGGTCACCTCGATCGGCGGTCGACGAGGTGCGTGACCCGATCGCCTTCGATGACCGTCGGATTCTCGAACATGATGGGCGAAATGGTCAGGTTGTCGAAGAACCTGATGCCCTCTCCCAGCAGGACGGGCACCAGCTCGATGCTCAGCTCGTCGAGGAGTCCCGAGTTGAGGCACTGCTGGATGATGTTGGGGCCGGCGAGGCCAACCGTCTTGTCGCCGGCCACCTCGCTCGCCTGGGCCACCGCACTCCCCACGCCGTCAGTGACGATCGTGAACGGCGCATCCGCACGGGGCCATCCGTCCGGGACGCTGTGGCTGACCACGAAGACCGGCGCGCCGAAGGGGTGGCTCCCAGCCCAGCCCTGGGTGTAGTCGAACACCCTCCGACCGACCACGAGCGCACCAACCTTGGCGATGGCATCGCGGAGATAGGTGGCGCTGGCCAGCGTGACGTGCGAGACCATGTCGTTTCCCGGCCAGTGGATCTCGACCTCGCCGTTGCCGTACCAGTCGAACAGGTGTCGGACGCTGTCGTCGGGATGGGCGATGAAGCCGTCCAAGGACATGCTCAAACCGGCCACGACTGTCGCCACGGGCCTCTCCTTCCGATGATCGTTTGCTCCGTGGGAGGTCCGACGGCGTAGGCCTTGGGATCTCATCGCGGTGACCGTCACTGCCCGGATCCCTTGTTCAGCGAAGCTGACGGCGTCGCCGGAGATAGTTGTCGGCCTCGTGCGGAGGCGCGCACGCCAGCCAGGCGTCGACCACCAGCTCCCGTAGTGCCTTCTTGGCCACGGCCGTCAGCTGGATGAGGACCGCGGCGAATCCGTCGAAGTGGGGGATGGTGAAGCACCCTTTGATAGAGGCCGAGAGGACGGCCTCCTTGTCGACGAGGTCCGCGGTGCGGAGGGCGAGGATCGGTCCATCTGGCGGCGTCGTCACGCCGTACCGCTTGATGTCGGCCTTGCTGAAGGGCCGGATCCAGGCGAACGCCTTACGGTCGACGAACCAGGTGGGGGTCCCATGGCGCTCACCTTCGGTGACCTCGGGGAGCTCCCGTGCGATGCGCGCGACATCGTCGATTGTCGCCATGCAGGCACCCTAACGCCCGGTACCATCTGTTACCCCGGTCGGGGGGAATGATGGGGGACCCGCCCGGTGCACCATAATGGGCGCTATGACGTCTGTAGAAACCACCTCTGCATCCGACCGCTTCGACTTTCGGGTGGCCGACACCGCGCTGGCGCCCTTCGGCCGGCGCGAGATCCACCTGGCTGAGCACGAGATGCCGGGGCTCCGGGCGCTGCGCCGGGACCTGGGTGAGTCGAAGCCGCTGCGGGGCGCTCGCATCACCGGATCGCTGCACATGACGGTGCAGACGGCCGTGCTGATCGAGACGCTGGTCGCCCTGGGTGCCGAGGTGCGCTGGGCCTCGTGCAACATCTTCTCGACCCAGGACCACGCTGCCGCCGCCATCGCCCTGGGCCCGGACGGCACCGCCGAGGATCCGAAGGGTGTCCCGGTCTACGCCTGGAAGGGCGAGACGCTGGAGGAGTACTGGTGGTGCACCGAGCGGGCCCTGACGTGGCCCGATGGCGACGGGCCCAACATGATCCTCGACGACGGCGGCGACGCCACCCTGCTGGTCCACAAGGGAGTTGCCTTCGAGGCCGCAGGTTCGGTCCCCGACCCGTCAGAGGCCGGCTCGGTCGAGCTGGGCGTCGTGTTCTCGCTGTTGCGCAGGCTGCAGGGCCAGGACTCGCAGCACTGGACCCGGCTCGCCAAGGGGATCCGGGGGGTCACCGAGGAGACGACGACCGGAGTGCACCGGCTCTATCAGATGTTCGACCGGGGCGAGCTCCTGTGGCCGGCGATGAACGTCAACGACTCGGTCACGAAGTCGAAGTTCGACAACCTCTACGGCTGCCGGCACTCGCTGGTCGACGGGATCGTGCGCGCCACCGACGTCATGATCGGCGGCAAGACCGTCATGATCTGCGGCTACGGCGAGGTGGGCAAGGGCTGCGCCCAGGCCATACGGGGACAGGGGGGCCGCGTCGTCGTGAGCGAGGTCGATCCGATCAACGCCCTCCAGGCCGCCATGGACGGCATCGAGGTGGCGCGCATCGAGGACGTCGTCGGGCAGGCCGACATCTTCGTGACCGCGACCGGCAACACCGGGGTGATCACCACCGATCACATGGCCGCCATGAAGCACGACGCGATCGTCTGCAACATCGGTCACTTCGATGACGAGATCGACGTGGCCGGCCTGGCGAGGGTGCCGGGCATCGAGCGACTGCAGATCAAGGCCGGGGTCGACGTGTGGACGTTCCCGGACAGGCACGCCATCATCCTGCTGGCCGAGGGGCGGCTCGTGAACCTGGCCTGCGCCACCGGGCACCCGAGCTTCGTCATGTCCTGCTCGTTCACCAACCAGGTGCTGGCCCAGATCGAGTTGTTCACGAAGACCCACGACTATCCCGTCGGCGTCTATATGCTGCCCAAGACCCTGGACGAGAAGGTCGCCGCCCTTCATCTGGACGCCCTCGGAGTGAAGCTGACCAAGCTCACCGACGAGCAGGCCGACTACCTGGGTGTGCCGCCCGAGGGCCCCTTCAAGGCTGACTACTACCGCTACTAGCGCGGACGGTCAGGGGCGGCGGCCCAGCGCGGCGAGCAGGCGAGTCTGGGGGTCGGCGCTGGGCGGAATGGAGATGTCGCCGCCGAACATCCCAGTGCTCCGGAACATCTCGGCCTGCGGTTCGACCTCGCCCCAGCAGGCGTCGACGAGGGCGGGATCGAGCGTCCGGTCCTGGCCGGTGGCAGCGGCGAGATCCCAGCCGTGGATCAGGACATCGATGAACCGGTGTGCCGCATAGACGGACCCTGGGACCGGTCCATACGACACGGCACACGGTGCGTCGAGCGCGCCGGGTGCCTCGAACGCGGCCGCGGCCGCTTCGGCGGACCGGTCGTAGGCGTCCAGCGGATCGGCGCCGAGCTGGTCGCCATCGAGCCTCGATCCGACCCCGTCGATGGTGGCGCCGCGGGCGAGCTCGGCGGCCCACCAGTTGCCGGAGACGAGGTGGTTGAGCAGCTCGCCGACGTTCCAGTCGGCACAGGGCGTCGGCTCGGTCATCTGGCGTGGATCGATGGCCGCCACGACGGGGCGCATAGCCGCGAGTGCATCCCGGTGTCGCGCTGCGATGTCGGTCATGGTGTCCGCGCTCCGCCGGCCGCCTCAACGATCCGATGCTCGGTCTCCTGCATTGATCCCCCTCTGCCGCTCTTACGCCCGGCCCACTTGGTACGCTTACCTACCAGTAGGTAAGTCCACTGGCAGCTCGATGTCAAGGTGGAACCGGAGCACTCCGAGGAGGTGGCCCCGACGGCAGCGCGACGACAGCACAGCGACACGGATACGGCGTCACAGATCCTCGACGTCGCCGAGCGGCTCGCGCAACGCCGAGGGTTCAACGGCTTCAGCTATGCCGACATAGCCGACGAGCTGCACATCACCAAGCCTGCGCTGCACTATCACTTCGCCAGCAAGGCGATCCTCGGGGAAGCTCTGATTCGGCGCTACGCGGCGTGGTTCGCCGAGGCGCTCACCGCGGTCGACACCGACTTGGCGGATGCGCCGGCCAAGCTCGAGGCCTACGCCGACCTGTACCTGGACGTGCTCCGCAACCAGCGGATGTGCCTCTGCGGCATGCTGGCCTCGGAGTACCAGACGCTCCCCGAGCCCATCCAGCGGGCGGTCATCCGCTTCTTCGACGACAACGAGGCGTGGCTGGAGGGCGTGCTCGAGCAGGGCCAGCGGGAAGGCAGCCTGCACGTCTCGGGCTCGAGGAGCGAGGCGGCCCGCACGATCGTGAGCGCCCTCGAAGGCGCCATGCTCGTGGCCCGCCCCTACGGCGACGTCGCCCGCTTCCAGGCCGCGGCGACGCGCTTGCTCGAGGGGCTGGCAAGCCCGCAGCGCGCCGAGGCCGCCGGTAGACGGTAGGCCGCCACCGGGCGATCCGGAGTGTGGATCTGCGGGCAGGGCTTGACAACGCGGCGGGAAGCGCCAACCGTAAGCGTCGACGAAGGGAGCCCTTGGATGCCGTCTGCGACCATTATCAGCGACGATGTACGGAGAGCCGAGGCCACGCCGGCCGACGGGCGGCTCCTCGTCGCACCCGAGCGACTGGTCGAGGCGATCGGCTGGGAGCTCGAGCCCGAGGGTCTGTGCCGGGGCGAGATGTGCGTCCCGGTGCGTGATCGGGCGTCGCTGTTCGTGGGGGACGAGGTGGACCTGGCGGCCGTCGCCGCGGCCCTGGGGCGAGCGGCCGTCGTCGACGCCCCCGGGAGGATCGCCGCCCTGGCGATGGACGCCGAGGGGCGTCGTCAGGCGCTCGACTCGCTACGCGCACCTCCCTTCGTCCTCGACGACCTCGATGGACACCCGCACCGGCTGGACGAGTGGCGCGGGCGCAAGAAGCTGCTGGTCGCCTTCGCCTCGTGGTGAGGCTGCCGCTATGACCTGCCCGGGTGGCAGGCACTGCAGGACGAGCTCGCCGGCGACGGCCTCACCGTGGTCGCTGTCGCCATCGACGATTCGCCCGACGACGTGCGCCCGTGGGTCGAGCACATCACTTTCCCGGTGCTCATCGACCCCAACCACGTGCTCACCGAGATCTACGCCATCAGCAACGTCCCGACCGTCATCTGGATCGACGAGGACAACAGGATCGTGCGGCCCAACGGCGTCGCGTTCGGCACAGACATGTTCAAGGACTTCACGGGCGTGGAAGCCGCCCCGCACATGGAAGCGGTGAGGCGGTGGGTCCGTGGCGGTGAGGTGCCGATCGTGGCCGACGAGGCCCGGCGGGCTGTCGGTGACCTCAGCCCCGACGAGGTGCTCGCTCGCCTGCACTTCCGCATCGCCGCCGAGGCCCGCCGGCAAGGCGACGAGGTGACGGCGCGCCGTCACTTCAAGGAGGCCGGCGACCTGGCCCCCAACGACTTCACGATCAGGCGTGCCGCCATGCCGCTCGTCGGGGAAGATCCCTTCGGGGAGGAGTTCTTCGACCTCTACCAGGAATGGCAGCGGGCGGGCAGCCCGTACCACGGCCTGTCGGCGGGCGAAGCGACCTGAGCGCAGCCCGGAAGCCCGCAACGACAACACCCGGCAAGCCGGCCCGCCCGGCGCGCCGGGCGACCCCCGCAGCCGCCGCCCGGGAGCTGGCCACCAGGGACCCGGTGGTCGCCCGCCTCCTCGAGGCGGTCGGACCACCTCGGTTCCGAACGCCGATGGAGACCCACTTCGCCGCCCTGGTGCGGTCCGTGACCTACCAGCAGCTCGCCGGGCCCGCCGCGGCCGCCATCCACGGCCGGCTCATCGCCGCCCTCGGTGGCGACGTCAACCCCGAGGGGATGCTCGCCCTGTCGTCGGAGGAGCTGCGCGCCGCCGGGCTCTCGGGCAACAAGGCGGCGTCGCTGCAGGACCTGGCGGGCAAGGTCCTCGACGGCACGGTGGTGCTGGATCCCCGGGGCCTGTCGCGCGAGGGCGACGAGGATGTCATCACCCGGCTGTCGAGCGTCCGCGGCATCGGCCGCTGGAGCGCCGAGATGTTCCTCATGTTCCAGCTCCGCCGTCTCGACGTATGGCCCACCGGCGATCTCGGCGTGCGCCGGGGCTACGGCCTGGCGTGGGGCATCCCCATGCCGACCCCGCGCCAGCTGGAGCCGCTGGGGGACCCGTTCCGGCCCTATCGCACGGTCGTGGCCTGGTACTGCTGGCGAGCGAGCGAGCTCTACGCCGGCACCGCCGAGAGCGCGGTCACCCGGTAGACGTCCTCAGTCGTTGTCGCTGCCGAAGTGGATCCCGCCTCCACCGTCGCCCTTGGCCTCGGGATGGACGATGTACGGGTTGATGGCGCTGGCCAGGTTGGGAAGCGGCAGCGTCTGCAACCACACCTTCCCGGGCCCGGTGAGGGCGGCCAGGAAGAGGACCTCGGCTCCGAAGACGACGTTCTTCACGCCCTTGATGCGGTCGATCGTGTAGCTCACAGTGGCGTCCAGCATGCCGACGTGGCCTGGGTGGACCTTCATGGTCTCGCCGGCCGCCAGCTCGTAGGTGACGACCTCGCCATCGAGCTCGACCCACGCCTGTCCCTGACCCCCGACCTTCTGCAGGACGAAGCCGGCTCCGCCGAAGAGGCCCGCCCCGAGCTTCTGCTGGAAGGCGATGCTCAGCTCGACGCCGGGCTCGCCGCACAGGTACCCCCCGCGGTGGATGAGGTACTCGTTGGCCCCCCCGACCTCGATGGGCAGGATGTGTCCGGGCACCTTGGTGGCGAAGGCCACCATGCCGGAGCTGCCGTTGGCCCGGTACTCGGTCATGAAGAGCGAGCCACCGCCGACAGCGCGCTTGAGCGCGCCGAACACACCTTTGGACCCCGCCGTCTTGCTCGCCGAAGTGGACAGCTCGATCGGGCCGGTCATCCACGAGAGCTCGCCCGACTCGGCTACGACGCTCTCGCCTGAATCCAGCTTCATCTCCAGGACCGGCATGACCGTCCCGATCACCTGATGGTCCACGACTTCCCCTCCTGGTCGTCGGCCGCCGACTCAGGGTAGCGACCCGAGCGGCCGATGGCCCGGGTAACGACCTCCTCACAGGATGCTCACACTTCTCTTCCCTGCACCTTACGTGAGGCGGGCATGATCGATCCGTGGCGTTGACCGAGGCCCGCGTCCGCTGGGAGTCCGCAGCCGACCGCCCCCGGCTCGTCCCCACGGTGTTGACCGTCGCCCTCCTCGCGACAGGCGTCGCCGTCCGCAGCCGGCTGCTCTTCGGCTTCGTGGTTCTGGTTGCCATCTTCGTTCCGATGGAGAAGCTCTTCTCCCTGCACCCTCGGCGGCTGTTCCGCAGGGGCTGGGCAACGGATCTCGTCCATTTCTTCGTCACCAACCTCTTCATCACGGTCGGCTTCCTGGCCGCGGCCGCCGTGTTCGCGACGGTGCTGCGGGCCGCCCTCGGAGACGGGCTCGCCCATGTCGTCCATGCTCAGCCGCAGGGCGCCCAGGTCACCGAGGGCCTCCTGCTCGCCGAGCTGTTGTTCTACTGGGCCCACCGGACGAGCCATCATCTCGGCCTGCTCTGGCGCTTTCACGCCATCCACCACAGCATCAGCGAGATGGACTGGCTGGCCGCTGCCCGGCAGCACCCCCTCGACGCCGTGTTCCACCGGGTCTTCGTCGCCATCCCACTGTTCCTGCTGGGCTTCACCCGGCTGACCGTGGGTGTGGTGGTGCTGTTCGCTGCCTTCAACGCGCTCTTCATCCATTCGAACGTGCGGTTCCGCTTCGGGCCTCTCCGCTGGGTCATCGCCACGCCCGAGTTCCATCACTGGCACCATGCCAACGAGCTCGAGGCGGTGAACAAGAACTTCGCCGGGGGGCTGCCGGTGCTCGACGTGCTGTTCGGGACCGCCTACCTGCCGAAGGGTCGGGTGCCGGCGGCGTACGGCATCGACGAGCCCGTGCCCGGCGAGTACCTCCGCCAGCTGACCCATCCGTTTCGCCGCGCCTAGTCTCGCTCGCGCCGGCCCGGGAGGCCGGCCGAGGGAGCACTGCGAAGAAGGAGTGAGGTCGACGTGGAGCCTGGAGAGTTCAGGGGAGTCATCGGCCGCGACTTCTCGGAGTCGACGGCCTGGTGGCCGGAACCGGTACGGGCACCGGACCGAGCGCCCAACGTCGCCTTCATCGTCCTCGACGACGTCGGCTTCGCCCAGCTCGGTTGCTTCGGCTCGGACATCGAGACGCCGGTGCTGGACGGGCTGGCCGCCCGAGGGCTCCGCTACACGAACTTCCACACCACCGCCCTGTGCTCGCCAACGCGAGCCTGCCTGCTGACGGGCCGCAACCACCACGTCAACGGGATGGGACGGATCATCGAGCTGGCGACCGGGTTTCCCGGGTACGACGCCCGTATTCCTGCCGCCAACGGCTTCTTGTCGCAGATGCTGGTCCCGCACGGCTACGCCGCGTTCGCGGTGGGGAAGTGGCACCTCACACCCGAGGACGAGTGCCATCCCGCCGCGCCCCGGCGCCGCTGGCCGCTGGCGCGGGGGTTCGAGCGGTTCTACGGCTTCTTCGGCGGCGAGACGCATCAGTTCGTGCCCGCCCTGGTCTCCGACAACCACCATGTGCCGCCGGACAGGAGCCCCGAGGAGGGCTACCACCTGACCGAGGACCTGGTGGACCGGGCCATCGAGCTCGTCCGGGACCTGCGGGCCACGGACGAGGCCAAGCCGTTCTTTCTGTACTTCTGCACCGGGGCCTGCCACGCCCCGCACCAGGCCCCGCGCCAGTGGATCGAGCGATACCGCGGCGCCTTCGACTCGGGGTGGGACGCCTGGCGTGAGGCCACCCTGGCCCGCCAGGTCGACGCCGGGATCCTGCCCGAGGGGACGGAGCTCTCGCCGCGGCCCGACTGGGTGCCGGCCTGGGACTCGCTGTCGGCGTCGGAGCGTCGGCTGTACGGCCGCTACATGGAAGCCTTCGCCGGCTTCCTGTCCCACACCGACCATCACGTCGGGCGGCTTCTGGGGTTCCTCGACGAGATCGGCGATCTGGACAACACCCTCGTCTTCGTCCTGTCGGACAACGGGGCGAGCTCGGAGGGCGGGCCGACCGGATCGGTCAACGACGGGCGGATGTGGAACTTGGCGCCCCGTGAGGTCGACGAGGCGCTGCAGCGGATCGACGAGATCGGGGGCCCCTACTGTCACAACAACTACCCGTGGGGATGGACGGTGGCCGGCAACACCCCGTTCCGTCGCTGGAAGCGAGAGGTCCACGAGGGCGGGGTGGCCGATCCGCTCATCGTCCACTGGCCGGCGGGCATCGGCCAGTCGGGCGCGTTCCGGCGCCAGTACGTCCACGCCATCGATCTCCTCCCCACCGTCCTCGAGGTGCTCCAGCTCGACGCTCCCGAGGTGCTCGACCACGTGCACCAGCGTCCGATCGACGGGACCGGCTTCGCCGCCAGCTTCACCGACGCCGGCGCTCCGGCGCGGCACGAGACCCAGTACTTCGAGATGTTCGGCTGCCGGGCCCTGTACCACCGCGGATGGAAGGCCGTCACCTACCACCCCATACAGGACACGAGGCTGGGCTTCGACGACGACCACTGGGAGCTCTACCACGTCGACGCGGATCCGTCCGAGTGTCACGATCTGGCCGAGCAGCGCCCGGCGAAGCTGCGCGAGCTGATCGAGCGTTGGTGGACCGAGGCCGGTCGCAACCAGGTCCTGCCCCTCGACAACCGGCCCTTCTCCGAGCTGGTGTTCGAACGACCGGCCGCCATTCCGGCCCGCGCCCGCTACGTCTGCCGTCCGGGCGCGGCCGCCGTGCCCGAGACGGTGGCCGTCAACGTCCGCAACCGCTCGCACGCCATCACCGCTGATGTGGAGATCCCATCGTCGGGGGCCGCCGGCGTACTCGTGGCCCAGGGGTCGGGTCTCGGCGGGTGGTCCTTCTTCGTCGCCAACCGACGCTTGGCCTATGTCCACAACTTCGTCAGCCTCGAGGAGCATCGCATCCGCTCCGACGTCGAGCTGTCTCCGGGCCGCCAGGAGCTCGGCTTCCAGTTCGCCCGCACCGGGGAACACGAGGGAACCGGCCGTCTGCTCGTCGACGGCCAGGTTGTGGGCGAAGGCCGCATCCCGCGGTTCACCCCGACCCGGTTCTCGCTGACCGGGGCCGGCTTCACGTGCGGCTACAGCGACGGGTTACCCGTCACGCGGGAGTACCAGGCGCCGTTCCGGTTCACCGGCCGCATCATCCGGGCGGTCGTCGACGTCGACGGCGTCGCCTTCACCGATCCCGAGGGGGAGGCCGGCGCCGCCATCGCCAGCCAGTGACCGGCGCCTCAGCCCGTCGCGCTCCTGAAGAATGGGATACAGTGCGCGAACAGGGCCCGAAAGGGGGGTCTGGGGAGGTAGATGGGGGGGGCATGGGGAAGCACAACCTGTGAATGCCCGAACCCTCGTGGTCGAGGACGAGCAGGTGGTCAGGGACCTGCTCGTCGCCGTCCTGCGGGCCGAGGGCTACGAGGTCGCCGCTGCCTCCGAAGGCAACGACGCCCTCAGGCAGGCCAAGTCCTTCGCCCCCGACCTCGCCGTCGTCGATGTGCGGCTGGGGGCGGGGCCCGATGGGTTCACGGTGGCCCGACGGCTCCGGGAGCAGTCCGACGTGGCCCTTCTCTTCCTCACCGGCGCTGACGAGCCCGACGAGCTGCGGGCCGGGTTCGAGGCGGGGGCCGATCTCTATGTCACCAAGCCCTTCTCGGTCGACGCCCTGCTCGTCCAGGTCGAGGCGGTCCTGGCGAGGACCGGCAAGTCACGCGGCGGCAAGTGGGAGGTCGGCGACCTGGTCGTCGACGAGGGCTCCCGGGTCGTCACCCGGGCGGGCCACGGCCTCGACCTCACCCACGTCGAGTTCGAGCTGCTGTGTCGGCTCGTGCGGCGCCCGGGACGTGTGCTCACGACCTCCCAGCTGCTGTCCGACCTCTGGGGGTACAAGGGCTACAGCCGCAACGTGGTCGAGCGCCACGTGAGCGCCCTGCGCCGCAAGCTGGAGGAGCACGGCCCCCGCTTGATCCATACCGTGCGCAGCAGCGGCTACGTGCTTCGCGGCTAAGGGCGGGCCTCGCCGCGCAGTGCCAGCGGCTGACTCCTCCGGCCGGCCTCCCGGGTCGCCTATGCGGCAGGGGTGTCGCTGACCACGTCCTCGGGGTCCGAGCAGCCCCAGCACGGCTCGGGAGTGACCACCCGACCCATACCCTCACGGCTGAGGGCGGGGTTGGCCGGGGAGGGACCGTGGAGGTGCACGGCCCAGGGGTGCGAGCGGGTCCGGTTGCCGCGCCGCTGCGAGACCTCGATCGCCGACCACACCGCCCACCCGACGGGAACGAGGGCCCAGAAGCTCACCAGCCGGTACAGCAGCGTCGCCGCCACCGCCCGGTCGAGCGGCATGCCGTAGGCCACGAGCAGCGCGGCGAGGCTCCCCTCGACGACGCCGATGCCCCCGGGGGTGATAGGGAAGCTGGCCGCGATCTGGGTGAGCGCGTAGGCCACGAGGACCCCGCGCCAGGGCACACCCCCGCCGAGGGCGAGGATGCAGGCAGAAAGGGCGACGGCGTCCCAGACCCAGTTGGCGGCCGCCAGACTGAAGGCCCCGAGCCACCCCAGCGGCGACGGGCGCACGGTCAGGATCCGCGCCCACAGGCGCCTCAGTGCGTCCTCGGCCGACTTCACCCGGGGGTGGCGGCCTTCGGCCTCCCACAGATGGCGGGCCCTTGACCGAAGCGCCGGCACACGTGCCAGCAGCACGGCCCCGATGGCGACAGCCACCGGGATGGCAGCGAGCACCGCCGCCAGCGGGCGCAGATCGGCGACCGGGCCCTTCGAGCCGGCGACGAACGCTCCGAGCGCCAACAGGACGAACAGGGCAAAGCTGGCGAGGGCGCCGGCGACCAGGATGACCCACCCGGACAGGACCCGGTCGGCGCCCCGCCGTCGGAGCTGACCGAAGGCCCAGGTCGCGGACCAGGCCGCCCCGCCCGGCAGCGTCGTCCCCAGGGCGTTGCCGGCCAGGGTGATCTCGAGCATGGAGCGAAGCCCCATGCGCACCCCTCCGGCCCGCAGGAGCCAGCGCTGGAGGCGGGCGAACACCACCATCGAGGCGACCTCGGCCCCCAGGGCCAGCACCATCCAGCGCCAGTCGAGCCGGGCGAGGAGGTGGGATGCCGAGGTCAGGTCGTGGCGCTTGTTGAGGAGGGCGGCCAGGGCCAGCGCCAACACCGCGACGCCGAAGAGATTTCGCAGCAGATGCCCACGACGATGCGCCGAGCTCGCGGCCGCAGTGACAGCCATGTCACCTTCAACCGACGGCTGCCCGCTCATCTTCCCCCCACCCCCCGTGGACACCGGCGACCGTTACGGGTGGGACGGTGCTGGAGGTGCTCCCTCGAGCTCGAAGGCGAGGGTGTCCTGGTAGCACCAGTACCAGTCCTCGCCGGGCTCGTAGGACCGGATGATCGGGTGGGAGATGGTGTTGAAGTGGGCGGTGGCGTGCTTCCCGGGCGAGTTGTCGCAGCAGCCGACGTGGCCGCAGTGCTGGCAGACGCGGAGGTGCAGCCAGTCCCGCCTGCCCGCGGCCAGGCAGTCCTCACAGCCGGTCGCATTCGGATCGGGGTGCTGGATCTGGTCGAGATGGGCGCAGGTCTGTGGCATACGAGGCGCTCCTGGTACGTGTGGTCTCCGATGGTAGCCGTGGACCCGTTTGCGACCGGTTCCTCGCTGGTCCAGGCTGGCTGGCCTGTGGACTGGCAGGCCTGGGCCCGACGCTTCGAATCGGTCGACGACCTCGACTCGTGGTTGGCCCTCTTCGCCGAAGATCGGGCTTTCCGGGATCCCGTGACGCCCTGGACGTCCGACATCGCCGGCGTCGCCGAGCTGACCCGAAGCATCTTTCCGGACTGGACCCAACGGGTCGACCGCATCCTCGGCGGGGATCGTTGGGCGGTGTTCGAGTGGACCGGCCGCGGCACCTACCGGGGGCCGGGCACCGAGGGCACCGCTGGCGTGCCCGTCGTGATGGAGGGCGCCACGGTCGTCGAGGTCGACGGGTCGGGCAAGGTGACGCGCTGGCGCGACTACCTCGACACCAACGAGTCCATCCAGCAGATCCAGGGCGGCTTGGGAGCTTCTCCGACGTCGCCTTGAGCCGCGTGACGAGAGTGGTCATCGGCGCTCTGCGCCGGCTCCCACCAATTTCCGCTCCACCTCGTCTTGCGGCTCGAGCTCGGGCGCCATCGAGATGCGCGGCAAGCGACGGTCGAGCCAGGACGGGAACCACCAGTTGGCCCGGCCGATCAGGAGCATGATCGCCGGTATGGCCACGCTGCGGATGACCACGGCGTCGACGAGGATGGCGGCGGCCAGGCCCAGGCCGAACTCCTTGATGACCCGTTCGCCCCCGAGGATGAACGATCCGAAGACCAGCACCATGATGGCGGCGGCTGCGGTGATGGTCCTTCCGGTGGCGGCGAGACCGCGGCGCACAGCCTCGCCGTTGTCGGACGTTCGCAGCCACTCCTCGTGGATCCGCGTGACCAGGAAGACCTCGTAGTCGGTCGACAGGCCGAACAGGATCGAGAACAGCATCACCGGCAGGAACGCTTCGACCGGCCCGCTGCGGCTGACTCCGACGATCGAGCCCCCCCAGCCCCACTGGAAGACGGCCGTGACGATGCCGAAGGCGGCGCCCGCCGACAGCAGGTTCATGACGGCCGCGGTGACCGGGATCACCAGACTGCGGAACACCACGACCAGCAGCAGGAAGGACAGCCCCACGATCACGGCGACGAACACGGGGAGCTTGGATCCCAGCACGTGGCTGAAGTCGGAGAAGATGGCGGTGTTGCCTCCGACATACACCACGAGGTGCGATCCTCCGACGGCTGGAGGGATCACCTGGTTGCGAAGGTGGGTGATGAGGTCGGTCGTGGCCGCGTCCTGCGGTGCAGAGCTGGGGTAGGCGTTGACCAGAGCCACCTGGCCGCCGCCGGGCGCGGGCACGAGCCGTGGTGGGCTGACGCGGACCACGCCGGGCTGACCGCCCACTGCGGTCACTACGCGCTGGAGGGCGGCCGACTGGCTCGGGTCGTGCACCACCGTGGTCAGCTGGAGCGGGCCGTTGAAGCCTGGTCCGAAGCCCGTGGCCAGCATGTCATAGGCCTGACGGGTCGTGGTCGTCGTGGGGTCGTTGCCCTGATCGGATGAACCAAGTCGCAGTGAGAAGAACGGCAGGGCGAGGACCACGATCACCGCTGTCGCCAGCACCGCCGGCACGAGCGGGGCCCGCTGGAGGCGGGCGGCCCAGCGGGTCCACGCGCTCCGGTCGCCGTCGTCCACCCGTCGGTCGCTGGTCAGCTCGGCGCGCTGGCGGCGCGACAGCACGCGTGGCCCCATGAACCCGAGCAGCGCGGGCAACAGCGTGAGCGAGGCGGCCATCGTGAAGAGCACCCCGATGGCGGCCGCCACGGCGAGACCGTTGAGGAAGCTGATGCCCAGGGCGAACATGCCCAGCAGGGCGATGCACACGATGATGCCGGCGAACAGGACGGCGCGTCCGGACGTGCGGAGAGCCGTCGTGAGCGACGATTCGACGTCACGTCCGGCCATGAGGCCCTGGCGGTGGCGCGTGACGATGAACAGCGCGTAGTCGACGCCCACCCCGAGGCCTATGAGCAGGACGAGCTGGGACGAGAACTCCGGCATCTTGAGCGCATGGCTCAGCAGCCCGATCAGCGAGATGGCGGTCCCCAGGGACACAAGGGTGGAGACCAAGGGGAGGAGCATGGCGAGGAGCGAGCCGAATACCAGGAAGAGAACGATGGCGGCGGCGAGGATGCCGAAGCCGCTGCCCCCCAGCCCTGGGCGGTTGGCCTTCTCGGCCACCTGACCGGCGACGGCGACCTGGACGTGGCTGGCGTCGGCCGACTTGGCCACGTTGACCAGCGTCGTGGCCTCTTCGTTCGAGACGTTCTGCGACAGCTCGTCGAAGGTGACGGAGGCGAAGGCGACCGTGCGGTTGGCGCTCACTTGGTTCGCCCCGGGAGGGCTGTACGGGGAGACGACGGTCGTCACGTGCGGCAGCGTCGACACCCGGGCCAGCATGGCGTCCACCTTCGACCGCACAGCGGGGTTGTCGACCGTCGACCCGCCCCTGGTGGCGACGACGATCTGCTCGGTGTCGCCCGACTGCTGGGGCGACGCCGCCTTGAGCAGGTCGACGGCCCTGGTCGAGTCGGTGTGGGGAAGCGTGAAAGAGTTCGAGTAGGCGCTGCCCGCGGCGCTCGAGATCCCGAAGAGGGCGACGAGGGCCAGCAGCCAGGCGGCCAGGACGATCCGCCGATGGCGGAAGCACCAGGTGGCGATGGAATGCACGCGTCAGTCTCCTGTTGCGACGATTGCCACGGGGTCAGGCGGCCGCTGCCGGCTCGGGCATGCTCGCCACGGCCAACGGCGACTGGGCCGGGGTGCGGAAGAAGACGAAGGCGACGAGCGCGGCAACCAACGCGACGCCCGACCCCACCAGGAAGGCCGTCTCCAGCCCGCTTGTGAACGAGGCCAACGAGGCGTGGGTGATCGCCTGGGCGACCGCCGGGTTGCTCGCTGTCGTGGGCACGATGCCCTGGGCCACGGCGTGGGACGTCGAGGCCAGCTGGTGGGC
Organism: Acidimicrobiales bacterium; assembly: GCA_036491125.1. Lineage (NCBI taxonomy): Bacteria > Bacillati > Actinomycetota > Acidimicrobiia > Acidimicrobiales > Acidimicrobiales bacterium. The sequence goes on from DASXCO010000238.1 coordinate 16,722, forward strand.
CGTGGCGGTCGGCACCCCGGCGGACACCAGCTTGCCGGTGAGCACCGAAGCGACCCGGCTGGCCATGATCGTGCCCAGGATCGAGGTCCCGAGGACCGCCCCGACCTGGAGAGCGGTGGTCTGGACGCCAGAGGCGATGCCGGCCCGGTCTCTCGGAGCACTCCCGACGATGGCCTGGGAGGCCCCGGTCTGGACCATCCCGACGGCGAGGCCCATGAGCAGGAACCAGGGCCAGATGCCCAGATAGGAGGAGGTCGGGCCGAGCTGGGAGAGGCCGGCCAGGCCGCTGGCGATCAGGATGAAGCCGGCGGTGAGGGGAAGACGCGGCCCGATCCGGCCGACGATCGTGCCGCCGACGGGCGCGCTCACGCCGATGACGGCCGTCAGCGCGAGCATCCTCAACCCGGCTCCGACGGGGGAGTAGCCGTGGATCCGCTGCAGGTAGAGAGTGATGTAGAAGAGCACGCCGAACAGACAGAAGGCCACGGCGACGACGAGACCGATGCCGGCGGAGAAGCGGGGCGAGCTGAACAGGCTCAACGGGATGAGCGGTGACGTGGCCACCCGTTGGCGGACGACGAAGCCGGCGAGCAGCACTACCGCCGCCACCAGGAACGGCAGCACCGCCGTGCTCCCCCAGCCGTGCGTCTCGGCCTGGATGAAACCCCAGATCAAGCTGAAGAGCCCTCCGGACAGCAGCAGCACACCGGGGAAGTCGAAACCCCGACCCGAGCTCAGGTCCTTCGAGTCCTTGATCACCCACGAGCCCACGGTCACCGAGAGGGCGGCGACGGGCAGGTTCACGAAGAAGATCGCCTGCCACGAGACGTGCTCGACCAGGAGGCCGCCGATGATCGGGCCCGAGGCGATGGCCACCGAGGAGGCACCGGCCCAGAAACCGACCGCCTGGGCCAGGCGCTCGACGGGGAACGTCGCCCGCAGGATGGCCAGGGTCTGGGGCAGCAGCATGGCCCCGAAGAGGCCCTGGATGACCCGGAAGGCGACGAGCTGGGTGAGCGACCCGGACAGGCCGCAGGCCAGGGAGGCGAGGGCGAAGCCGGTGGTGCCGATCAGGAAGATGCGCTTGCGTCCGAAGCGGTCGCCCAGCTTGCCGCCTGTGATCAGCCCGGTGGCCACGGCGAGGAGGTAGGCGTTGGTCACCCACTGGAGGCCGCCCAGGCTGGCCCCGAAATGACGGCCGATGGTCGGGTTGGCGACGGACACGATCGTGTTGTCGAGGCCGACCATCATGAGGCCGAAGGAGACCGCCACGAGGGTGAGCCACGGATGGCCGTAGCCCCGACGCACCCTCGGGGAGCTCACCGCCCCGCCGTCCAGCACGCCCAGGGGAGCGGGCCCGTTGGTGGTTCGGTCCGTCACGTGTGCACTCCCTGGTTGCCCCTGTCGCTCTGCGCTTGTCGCTACAATCGGAGACGTGGTTCCGTTTCGCAAGATACGGAGGCTTGGTTCCGGTTGTCAAGGGATTTGGGCGTGACAGATGTAACAGCGGGTCGGATGCGCTCCGATGCCCGCCGCAACCGGGAGCGGGTGCTCGAAGCCGCTGAAGCCCTCTTCGGCGAGATCGGGCTCAAGGCGCAGATGGACGACGTCGCCGAGCGGGCCGGTGTCGGGGTGGGCACCGTCTACCGCCATTTCCCGACCAAGCACGCGCTGCTCGAGGCCGTCATCACCCTACGGGGCGAGTCCATGCTGCGCGATATACAGGCGGTCGCCAGCGATCCGGATCCGGGCACCGCGCTGCGCCGGTACGCCTCCGCCATGGCCGATCAGCAGGCCCGCAACCGGGCGCTCGCCGAAGAGATGGCGGCGGAGTTCGACCCGCCGGCGGTGCTCGAGCGGATCAAGGAGTCGCTCCGCCAGACCGTGACCGAGCTCGTCACCCGCGCCCAGGCGGCGGGGGCGATCCGGTCGGACATCGGTCCCTCGGACATGGCCATGCTGATGTCGGGCATTGCCCACGCCGTGGAGCTGGCCGGCGACCTGGGGCCCACCCTCCGCCAGCGCTACCTCACGATCGTGCTGGACGGGCTGTCCCCCGCCCACGCCTCGCCCCTGCCGGGTCGTGCACTCGACTTCGACGAGCTCCACCGGTTGATGCGCAAGCACCGCCCTTGCGAGCGCGACTGAGTCGTAGCCTCTGCGCTGTGTGTGGCGCGAGCTCGTGTCCGAGCGGAAGGTGAGGTCTGATGACTGCGACTGAGGTGCTGCGCAGGATCGACGAGTCGATCTCCGGCGGTCGATCGTTCGGCCCGGCGTTCGAGCGGGACGGCTGTCTGATCATCCCGGTTGCGCTCGTGTTCGGCGGAGGGGGTGGCGGCACCGACGAGACCGAGCCCGGAACGTCAGCTGCGGGCGATCAGCCCACCAAGCGCGGGCCCTTTCGCCGAACCAACAACGGCGGCGGCTTCGGGCTCGTGTCGTGGCCGATCGGCGTGTACGTGGTCAAGGACGGCGAGGCCCGCTGGCGACCGCTGGTGAGCTTCAGCGACGTGGGCTTCCTCGTCCTGATGCTGGCTCGCGTGTTCGCTCGCAGGCGCCGTCACCGCCACGGTCAAGGCTGACCGCCCCGAGCCGTAGGCTGCGGCGATGGCCAAGCCGACCCGCGCCGCCCGGGCCACCGCGGCTACGACGGTCCAGGCATTGCGCAGGGCTATGTCCCGCAGGGCGGCCGAACTGATCCGGAGCGACCCGGACACGGCGGCCACGGCGCTCGAGGTGGGTCTCGTCGACCGTCAGTGGCTGGACGACCCGGCGGCCCACCCCATCAGCTCGGGCACGCCGACCGGCGTCCTGGAGCGATTCCTGGAGCGCTCGGTGGAGCAGCGGCCGTCGCGATTGGCGGCGCTGGGCCTCAGCGCCGTGCAGCTCCTCTCCTCGACGGAGGGCAAGGAGGACGGCGCGAGCCAGTCCGTGACCATCGTCTTCACCGACCTCGAGGGTTTCACCTCCTACACCGACGAGCATGGCGACACCGCCGCCTCGACCCTGGTCCAGGATCATCGTCGCGTCGTCGGACCGATCGTCCGCAGCTGGCACGGCCGGGTGGTCAAGCAGCTCGGCGACGGGTTCCTGCTGTCCTTCGCCGAGCCCAAGCCCGGCGTGCTCGCAGCCCTCGAGCTGCTGGGCACCTGCACGACCCCCCTGCGACTCCGGGCCGGTGTGCACGTCGGAGAGGCGGTGGTGAGCCGCGCCGATCTCGTCGGCCACGCCGTGAACGTGGCCGCGCGGGTCACCGAGGTCGCCAGAGGCGGTCAGGCGCTGGCGACCACCGACGTGCGCGACACCGTGAAGGGGGTGCCCGGAGTCCACTTCGGAAGGGCTCGCACCCACAAGCTGAAGGGGGTGTCGGACCGCATCGGGCTCTGCGAGATCTCGCTGGCGGGGGCCTGACGCCGACCGGACGCGCTGGACCGGGCGTCGCGAGCGTGCGAACATACGTTCGTGACCTGGGAGCTCAATACCGAGCAGCGTGAGGCCGTACAGCACGACGACCGGCCGCTCCTCGTGCTGGCCGGCGCGGGAACGGGCAAGACGGCGACGCTGGCTGCCCGCCTGGCCCATCTGCTGGAGCGGGGAGCCGAGCCCGAGCGGGTCTGCCTGCTCACCTTCTCCCGACGAGCGGCGGCGGAGATGCGCACCCGGGCCGGATACATGGTCGACCCGGCGCTCGCCGCAAGAGTTGTGGGCGGCACCTTCCACTCCGTCGCCCAACGGCTCCTCCGCCATCACGGGCGGCTGATCGGGCTGGACCCGAGCTTCAGCGTGCTCGACGGCGCCGACAGCATCGAGCTGATCGGCCTCGTGAGGAGCGAGTCGGACGCGTGCGGGCGGGACGGCGCCCGCTTTCCCCGCAAGGAGACGCTGGCCGCCATCCTGAGCCGCGTGGCCAACGCCCAGGTGCGCCTGTCGGAGGTCGTGTCGAGATCCTTTCCGTGGTGCAGCCGGGACCTCGATGCCATGCGGGCCGTCTTCGCCGCCTACACCACCCGCAAGCGGGCCCAGCAGCTGTGCGACTTCGACGACCTGCTTCTGCTGGTCCGGGCTCTCGGAGGTTCGGAGGTCGGTCGCGGCGTGCTGTCCGGACTCTTCGACCATGTGTTGGTCGACGAGTACCAGGACGTCAACGCGCTGCAGGCGGATCTGGTCGAGCTGCTCCGACCTCGAGGCTGCGGGATGACCGCGGTGGGCGACGACGCCCAGGCCATCTATGGCTTTCGGGCCGCCTCGACCGCGGCCATCCTCGACCTTCCCCGCCGGTACGCCGACGCCGCGGTCGTGAGGCTCGAGCACAACTACCGCTCCACCACACCGATCCTGGCCGTGGCGAACCAGGTGATGGCCGACGAGCCGGGCGGGTCCGTCAAGGCCCTGTGGTCCGAGCGGCCCGGCCGGCGGCGACCCCTGCTGCGGACATGCGCCGACGAGGCGACCCAGGCCGATGCGGTGTGTACCTCCGTGCTGTCGCACCGCGAGGATGGGGTCGCGCTGCGGTCGCAGGTAGTGCTGTTCCGAGCGGGTCACCACTCCACGACGCTCGAAGTGGCCCTCGGCCGGCGTCGGATCCCTTACGTCAAGTACGGGGGGTTGCGGTTCGTCGAGGCTGCGCACGTGAAGGACCTGCTGGCCCTGCTCCGGCTGCTCGACAACCCATGGGACGAGATGGCCTGGTTCCGCGTCCTGCGACTGCTCGAAGGAGTCGGTCCGGCCACTGCGGGACGGGTGCTCGGGCAGTTGGGGGTGCGCCGGTCGGAGGCGCCCGCCGACCCGGCCGCGACGTCACCGCTCACGCGGCTGCTGGCCGGCGCGCCGACCGTTCCGGGGCCGGCCCGCGAGGACCTGGCCGGGCTGCGGGTCGCGCTCGCCGAGTGCAGCGGCGCCGCCCCGGCGGTGGACGCGGCGCCGCCGGTAGGGGCGCAGATCGACCGGCTCCGACAGTGGCTTGCGCCGGTGGTCCTGCGCCGTTACGACGCTCCCGCCGCCCGCTGCGGGGACCTCGAGCGGCTGGCCGAGCAGGCCGCGGCGGCATCGAGCCGCGGCGCGTTCGTCTCCGAGCTGACCCTGGACCCGCCCGTCGTCACGGGGGACCTGGCCGGCCCGCCATCACTCGACGACGACTGGCTCGTGCTGTCCACCGTGCACTCGGCCAAGGGTGGCGAGTGGGACGTCGTGCACGTGATCCACGCTGCCGACGGCATGTTCCCATCGGACCTCGCGACCGGTGACGAGGACGCCCTGGCCGAGGAACGACGGCTGTTCTACGTCGCCGTCACCCGGGCGCGCAACGCGCTGGAGGTGAACGTGCCCCTTCGGTTCCACCGCCATCGTCACCGGCTCGACGACCGCCACGACTTCGCGCCCGTGAGCCGCTTCCTCAGCCCCGCCGTACAGGCGCTGATGGACGCCGATGCTGCCGTGCCACCGTCGGGCGACGTGCCCGCGAGCGACGTCGTCTCGAGTCCCGCTGCCGGCGTGGCGGCCGTCGACCGGCTGCTCGCCGAGCTGTGGTCGTGAGCGGTGATCCTGCCGGTTGTCGACGGCTGGCGAGAGGAGTAGCATACCAAACGTATGTTCGAGACACAGCGACAGGAGGCCACCATGGCGAAGGTGAAGCCGATCCCTGACGGGTACCCGCAGGTCATGCCCTACCTGAGCGTCGACGGGGCGTCGGCCGCGATCGACTTCTACGGCAAGGTGCTGGGCACCACCGAGCGCATGCGGATGCCCGGCCCGGACGGCAGGATCGGGCACGCCGAGCTGCAGCTCGGCGATGCGGTCATCATGCTCGCCGACGAGTTCCCGGACATGGGGGCCAGCAGCCCGAAGACCCTCGGCGGCAGCCCGGTGACGATCACCATCTACGTCGAGGACGTCGACAGCGTCTTCGACAGGGCGATCAAGGCGGGCGCCACGAGCCTGCGCCCCGTGGAGAACCAGTTCTACGGTGACCGTACCGGCCAGTTCGAGGATCCCTTCGGGCACCGGTGGAACGTCGGCACCCACGTCGAGGACGTGCCGCCCGACGAGATGGCCAAGCGCGCCGCCGAGATGATGGGCGACGGCTGAGCGCCTGCGCGAGCGCTAGCGGACGAGGCGGAAGAAGGCGCGCACCTCGTTCACGAATGCGTCCGGCTGCTCGAAGGCGGCGAAGTGGCCGCCTCGGTCGAGCTCGTTCCAGTACCGGAGATCGGAGAAGCGTTGTTCGGCCCAGCGGCGTGACGTGCGGATGATCTCTTTCGGGAAGACGGAGCATCCCGCGGGCGCGCCGACGGGCTCCCTGTTGAACTGACGAAAGCTCTCCCAGTAGAGGCGGGCCGACGACGCGCCCGCGGCCGGAAGCCAGTAGAGCATGACGTTGTCGAGCAGCTCGTCCCTGGTCAGCAGGTTCAGCGGATCGCCGTCACAGTCGGTCCACGACCAGAACTTCTCGACGATCCAGGCGCACTGCCCGACGGGCGAGTCGACGAGCCCGTAGCCGAGCGTCTGTGGCCTGGTGGACTGTTGCTTCGAATAGCCGCTGTCCCACTTGTCGTAGCGAGTCAAGGCGGCGAGCGCAGCCTGCTCGGCCTCGCTCAGCTCGCCCATCGTGGCAGGGTCGGGCACGGCCACCGGCATGTTGAGGTGGATGCCGGCCAGATGGTCGACGTCCTGCTGGCCGATGCTGGTGGTCACGGTGGCTCCCCAGTCGCCGCCTTGGGCGCCGTAGCGGTGGTAACCGAGCCGGTCCATCAGCTCGGCCCAGGCTCGGGCGATGTGGTCCACATCCCACCCGTGACGGAGGGGCTTGTCGCTGAAGCCGTAGCCCGGCAGTGACGGGCACACCACATGGAACGCGTCGGCCGGATCACCACCGTGGGCGGCGGGGTCGGCGAGCGGGCCGATCACCTTGAGGAACTCCACGATCGACCCGGGCCAGCCGTGGGTGATGATCAGCGGCAGGGCCTTCTCCTGGGGCGAACGTACGTGGATGAAGTGGATCCCGAGCCCGTCGATGGTGGTGCGGTACTGCGGAAGGGCATTCAGGCGGGCTTCCGATCGCCGCCAGTCGTACTCGTCGGTCCAGTAGCGACACAGCTCCTGCAAGTAGGTGAGGGGAATGCCCTGCGACCAGTCGTCGACCGTCTCCGGCTCGGGCCACCGCGTCCGCCGCAGCCGGTCTCGCAGGTCTGCCAGCGCCTCGTCGGGTACCTCGATCCGGAACGGCGTGATCGGGGTGCTCACGGGGAACGCAGGACGGCCTGGGACTGGGTCACGCGGGCGACCCGCTTGCCGTCGGCATCCGTGACGTCGGTCTCGACGACGATCACGGTGCGGCCGGCGTGCAACGGGTGGGACGCGGCCTCGATGTGTCCGCCGCGCACGGCTCGCAGGAAGTTCGTCGTCGATTGGATAGTGGTCGTGCCGCTGGCGCCCTCGGGCAGGTTGAGGAACGCGCAGGCCCCGCCCGTGCTGTCGGCGAGGGCCATGATCACGCCGCCGTGGAGGACGCCTCCGCTCGTGCACAGCGACTCCGACCAGCCCAGTCGGGCCCGGACCTCGCTCGGGGTGTTGACAACGGTCTCGATCCCCAGCGTGCTGGCGAACGGCATGATCCGTTGGAGGGAATCGATCGGAAGCTCATCGGCACTGGTCATGCCGCTGACCACCGTTGCGGGCGCGATCGGATGACACGTGTTCTAGCCGGCCCGCCTTCTCCGGTTCAACCCGGCGAGTGCTCGGTCCGCAAGCGGGCGAGCGCGGTCGGGTCACCCTCGATCGTGACCTGCCGCCCCCGCTGACTGGTGGGGTCGAGGAACCCCATCACCACGCCCAGGATCGCATCGGGCGGTCCGTGGAGGACGACATCAGCGTCGTCCGTCGGTCCGGTGCGGGCGTGAACTCGGCCGTCGCTGGTCTCGATCACGAGCGGTTCGTCACCGGTGTCGAGCAGGATGACGACATCGGACGCCTTCGTCTCGCGTCGGTTGAGCATGGCCTCGATGGGCTCGACGAGCCAGCGGGTGCGGAACTCGTCCGCGCCGGCCGGCTCGGTCATGAACGGCGCTCCCCACCGCAGGAGCTGGTGGATCACGGGGCGCAGCTGCTCGCCCCGCTCCGTGAGCCGGTAGACGGTGGTGGCGACCGGCGGCGACGGTTCCTCCCGCCGGACGATGCCCGCCGCCTCGAGGTGGCGGAGGCGCTCGGCCAGCAGGTTGGTGGCGATACCAGGAAGCCCGTCCCTGAGGTCGGTGTAGCGGCACGGCCGGAGGAGGAGCTCGCGGACGATCAGCAGCGTCCAGCGGTCCCCGATCACGTCCAGTGCTCGGGCCAGGGCGCAGAACTGTTGGTACGACCGCACGCCTGTCACTGTATCGCGCCTGCAGTTGACTTTCAGCAGTTAGTTGTTTACTTTTTTGTCTCATGACCCGTCGAGGCGTTGTGCTCCTGGCTCTCCTGCTGGCCACCTTCATCATCAACCTGGACACGACCATCGTGAACGTGGCCCTGCCCAGCCTGGTGCGCCAGCTCGGGGCCTCGACCACCGATCTGCAGTGGGTGGTCGACGCCTACAACCTCGTCTTCGCTGCCCTGGTGCTCGCCGCCGGGAGCCTGAGCGACCGCTTGGGGCGCAAGGGGATGCTCCTGGCCGGCCTGGGATTGTTCGGCTTGGCCAGCCTGGCCGGCGCCTTCGGGAGTTCGACCACCGAGCTCATCGCCGCCCGGGCGGTGATGGGTCTCGGCGCCGCCCTCATCTTCCCGGCGACACTCTCGCTGATCTCGAACGTCTTCACCGAGCGGCGCGAGCGGGCCAAGGCGATAGGCCTGTGGGGAGCGACCGTCGGCGTCGGCATCGCCATGGGCCCGATCGTCGGCGGCTGGCTCCTCGAGCAGTTCTGGTGGGGGAGCGTGTTCCTCTTCCTCGTCCCGGTCACGGCGGTCGTCGCTGCCCTGGTCGCGGCGTCCGTGCCACCGTCGCGCGATCCGAGCACGCCGCCGGTGGACATCCGAGGGCTCGTCCTCTCCGCCGTCGGGATGGGCGTCCTCGTGTTCTCGGTGATCGAGGCGCCCAACTGGGGATGGGGCTCGGCGCGCACCATCGCCGGCTTCCTCGTCGGCGTGCTCCTGCTGGCCGCCTTCGCGGCCACGGAGGGGCGGATCCTCCACCCGATGCTGGACGTCCGGCTCTTTCGCAATCTCCGGTTCACCGCGGCCAGCGGCTCCGTGGCCATCGCCTTCTTCGCACTCCAGGGATTCATCTTCCTCGTCACGCAGTACTTCCAGTTCGTGAAGGACTTCAGCCCCTTCGGCACGGGCGTCCGCTTGCTACCGGTGGCGCTGTCGGTCGGCGCGTCCTCGGTGGTGGGAACGAAGCTCGCCGTACGGGTGGGCAACAAGGCCATCGTCACGATCGGCATGCTGCTGTTCGGTGGTGCCCTGCTGTGGATCTCGACTGCGTCACAGACCACCGGTTACGGCGTGATCGCCGTGCAGATGCTCGTCCTCGGCACGGGGATGGGACTGACCAGCGCCCCGGCGACCGAGGCCATCATGGGCGCTGTCTCCAAGGAGAAGGCCGGGGTCGGTTCGGCCGTCAACGACGCCACCCGTCTGCTCGGAGCGACCTTGGGGGTTGCGGTGATCGGCAGCGTCGCCGCCTCGCTCTACACCTCCCGCCTGACGTCCAGCCTGCCGCGGGGGCTGCCGGCCCAGGCGGTATCTGCGGCCCAGGGATCGATCGGTGGGGCCGTCGAGGCGGCCCACCGGGTCGGCCAGGCCGGCCTCACCGGGGCGGCGCACCAGCTCAACGACGCCGGGGTGCTCGCCTTCCTGCACAGCTTCAGCGGCGGCGCACTGGTCGCCTCTGGTGTCGCCTTCGTCGGCGCCATCGTGGCGGCGACGTGGCTGCCGTCCCGGCCTCGCGCCGACATCGAGGAGGGGACGCCGCTGTCCGATGTGGAGCGCCACCTCGAGGCTGCGACAACCGGTTCTCGAGAGATCGTCGGTCAGCGTCGCCCGGCTTCGTAGCGGACAGCCCGCCGGGAGAGAAACTGTGAGTAGACGCCCACGCGGGCCTCAGGTGATGCCCAGGTAGGTCCTTGATGGTGTCGCGATGTCCACAGCTCAGGATGTGCAAGAGGAGTCCGCGGCGCGAGACAGGACCACGACACTCGAGATCGCCGTCCCGGTCCACAACGAGGAGCGGGATCTCGAACGCAGCGTTCGGGGCCTGCGCGACTACCTCGACACACGCTTTCCCGTCACGACTGTTGTCACCATTGCCGACAACGCCAGCACGGACGCCACCTGGTCCATCGCCCAGCGGCTTGCCGACGAGCTCGAGGGCGTGCGAGCCATCCGTCTGGATCGCAAGGGGCGGGGCCGAGCGCTTCGAGCCGTGTGGGGCGCCAGCCCGGCGCGCGTGGTGGCCTACATGGACGTGGATCTCGCCACGGATCTGGACGCGCTGCTTCCGCTGGTCGCCCCGCTCATCTCCGGACACTCGGACATGGCCATCGGGACGCGCCTGGCACCGGGGGCGCGCGTGGTCAGAGGGCCCAAGCGGGAGATCATCTCCCGCGGCTACAACCTGATCGTCAGGACGGCGTTGCGGAGCCATTTCAGCGACGCCCAGTGTGGTTTCAAGGCAGCGCGGACGGACGCGGCCAGAGCGCTGCTGCCGCTGGTCGAGGACGACGAGTGGTTCTTCGACACCGAGCTCCTCGTCCTGGCCGAGCGCAACGGCCTCCGCATCCACGAGGTCGCTGTCGACTGGGTCGACCGCACCGAGTCGCGCGTCGACATCGCCCAGACGGCAGCCGCCGACCTCAGGGGCATCGGGCGCCTCGTCCGCGGCTTCGCCTCGGGGAGAGGGGTCGCCGGGAGCAGTGTCGCCGGACTTCGGCGCTCCTACCCGGGCGACGAGGTGGCGAGCTTCGCCCGCATCGGCGCCCTCAGCACCGTCGCCTGGTTGCTGCTGTGGCTGGCGCTGCGGCCCGCGCTCGGCGCCTTCGCTGCCAACGCCTTGGCCCTCGTCGTCTGCTCGGTGCCGAACACCGCCGCCAACTGGCGGCTCACGTTCGCGGGACGCGCTCCCTTCAGTCGCCAGGACCAGATCGTCGGCGGGCTGGCCGTTCTGGCCGCCAGCCTCGCGGCGACCACCTTCGCGCTGGCCGTGGCCCTCGGCGCCGGGGCCACGTCGGCCGCCGCCGAGGGCGTGGCCCTGCTGCTCGCCAACGGACTCGTCGCCTTCATCCGGTTCGTGCTCTTGCGGGCGTGGGTCTTCGGCGGTCGCGCCGGACCGGGAGGCCAGCCGGGCCACGAACCCTCGCCTGCGGGGAGCGGAAGCGCCGGGAGCGCCGGGTCATGAGCACGCCGACCGTCATCGTCAGCCAGCCCGACCACGCGCCGTACGCGGACTCGTCGTCGCCGACGCCGCCCGAACGCCAGGCCTGGTGGAGACGCCCGGGGCGGCCGGCCTGGGCCCTCCCCGCCCTGGGTGCCATCCTCCTCGTGGCCGCCGGGCTGTACACGTGGGACCTGTCGAGCAATGGCATGGGCAACACGTTCTACGCCGCTGCCGTCAAGTCCGGCACGGAAAGCTGGAAGGCCTTCCTCTTCGGGTCGATCGACCCGGGATCGTTCATCACGGTGGACAAGCCGCCGGCGTCGCTCTGGGTCATGGAGCTGTCCGGACGCATCTTCGGGTTCAGCTCGTGGAGCATGCTCCTACCCGAGGCGCTTGCCGGGATCGGCTCGGTGTACCTGCTGCACCGGACGGTGCGGAAGTGGGCGGGGGAGCTGGCAGCCGTCCTGGCCGCCCTGGCCCTGGCCCTGACCCCGGTGGCGACCCTGATGTTCCGCGTCAACGACCCTGACGCGTTCCTCACCTTCCTGCTGGTCGCGTCGGCGGCCGCCCTGTGGGCTGCGCTCGAGTCGGGCAGGACCCGGTGGCTCGTGCTCTGCGGATCGTTGATCGGCTTGGCCTTCATCACCAAGATGCTCGAGGCCTTCATCGTCCTGCCTGCCTTCGGGTTGGTGTACCTGATCTGCGCCGACACCCCGCTCAAGCGTCGGGTCGTGCAGCTTCTCTGGGCGGGTCTCGCCCTCGTGGTGTCGTCGGGCTGGTGGGTGGCCGTCGTCCAGCTCTGGCCCGCCGGGTCGCGGCCCTATGTGGGGGGAAGCACCGACAACTCCGAGCTGAACCTCATCTTCGGCTACAACGGCTTCTCCCGGGTCTTCGGCTCCGGGGGCTCGGGGCCCGGAGGCGGAGGGGGCGGTGGCGGCAGCTTCGGTGGCTCGCCGGGCTGGCTGCGCATGTTCAACGACATCGTGGGCGGCCAGATCTCCTGGCTCATCCCCTTCGCCCTCGCCGGTCTGGTGGCGGGACTGTGGCTCACCAGGCGCGCCCGCCGCACGGACCTGGCCCGCGCCGGCTGGATTCTCTTCGGGGGCTGGACGGTGGTCGAGATGGCCGTCTTCTCCGAGGCCAAGGGGATCTGGCACCCCTACTACACCGTCGCACTGGCACCGCCCATCGCTGCCGCCGCCGGCGCCGGCGCGCTCGCCATGTGGCGGGCCGGGCGTCAGACACGCTGGCTGGCGTGGGTCCTGCCCGTGGCCGTGATCGCCACCGCGGCATGGGCCGCCGTCCTGTTGGGGCGGACGCCCGGTTACGACACGTGGCTTCCTCCCCTTCTGCTCGTCGGCGGCATCGGCTCGGCGGTCGTGCTCGGGATCGCCGCGCTTGGTCACACACGCCGTCGGCTGGTCGTCGCCGGCGCCGGCGTCGTCGCCACCGCCAGCCTCCTGGCCGGCCCGGCCGCCTACTCGCTCACCACTGTCGGTAACCCGCCGACGGGAGCGCTCGCCTCGGCGGGCCCCGCTGTGGTCGCCGGTGGCCCGGGCGGCGGTCCTGGCGCGGGCGTCCCGCCCGGCGCCGGCGGGTTCCCCGGCCCTCGCGGCGGTGGCTTCGCTGGGCCGCCCGGCGGCAGCGGCTTCACTGGTGGCACCCGACCGCAATTGCCGGGGGCGTCTGGTGCGGCTGGTGCGGCCGGGCCCGGAGCCGGCTCAGCCGGGCGGACGGGTGCCGGCATCGGTCGGGGCACGGTCAGCACCGCGCTGATCTCGTACCTCCGATCCCACCAGGGCTCGGCCAAGTACCTCGTCGCCGTCAGCGGGTCGCAGGCGTCAGCCCCGATCATCCTGGCCACGGGCCAACCCGTCATCACCATGGGCGGCTTCAACGGCTCCGATCCGGCTCCGACGCTGGCCCAGCTACAGGCCCTGGTGTCGTCGGGCCAGGTGCACTACATCCTGCTCGGGGGCGGGGGCCCGGGGGCCGGCGGCGGCGCGCCCGGCGGCAACCAGGCAGGCAACGCCAACCGTTCCGCCATCGACCAGTGGGTGACATCCCACGGCACGGTTGTCCCCTCCTCCGACTACGGCGGGAGCAGCAGCGGGACCTTGTACCACGTCGGATGACCGCGAGATCCTCAGCATCCTTGCGGTCGGTGGACCCTCCGTCCTTGGTTCTCTCGCAACCGATCACCGTGCGGAGCTCCTCCTCGACCTGTCGCGTTCCTGCACGGTCGGGCTCGCCCGCCTCCGGGTCGTCACCGAGGTTTCGCCGGCGCGTGGGCCGTCGGCCATCTCCTGGTCGATCTGGCGCCACCTCGACCTCTTATGGTCGACATCGGCCTCAGGCCGAGCGAGACGAGGGAGAGGAACGCTCAACGTGCGAGTGCTGGTGACCAACGACGACGGCATCAACGCTCGCGGCCTGGAGGAGCTCGCCACGGCCCTCGACGAGCATGGCCACGATGTGGTGGTGGCAGCCCCCATGCACGACTGCAGCGGCTACGGCGCGGCGATCGGCCCGATCCATCTGACGGGTCGGGTGTCGTGCAAAGAGGTGATCGTGGGCGATCTCGCCCACGTGCCCGCCTACGCAATCGACGGCCCGCCGGCGCTGGCCGTGCTCGCCGCGTGCCAGGGAGGCTTCGGGATCCCGCCCACACTGGTTGTCTCGGGGATCAATGCCGGCGCCAACACCGGGGCGGCCATCCTGCACTCGGGCACGGTCGGGGCTGCGCTCACGGCTGCCAACCAGGGCTTCCCGGCCGTCGCCCTGAGCCTCGCCCACGGGCCCGACCCCTCGTGGCGCACGGCGGCGGCCGTGTCAGCGTCGATCGTCGAGTGGCTGGGCGCGGTGGGGGCCATTGATCGGCCCATCGTGCTCAACGTGAACGTGCCGAACCTCGCCCTGCGCTGGCTGCGCGGCGTACGGATCGGCACAGTCGCCAGCGGCGGGATCACCCAGGCTGGCTTCGTTCCTGCCGCAGGCGGACACCTGCAGATCGAGATGACATCGCCGGGGATGCCGCCGTTGCCCGGCACTGACAGCGCTCTGGTGTCGGCCGGCTACGTGGCCGTCACCGAGCTCCAAGGCATCCGCGGTCACCACGACACGATGCTCGGTCCCCTGCCGGCCCAGATCGAGGACACCATCCAGCAGACCTTCCAAAGCGTCTTGTCCTAGGGGTCGCGTCGTCGCTCCGGTTCCCCGCGACCGCGGGGCCTAACCTACGACCAGGATGTCACGGGTCGAGCGGCTCGCCAGGGCGGTGGACGGCTTCCAGCAGCGGCACCGGCCGATCGCTTTCCTCTACGGGGTGGTCAAGAAGTTCGGCGACGACAAGGCGTCGTCGCTCGCCGCCCTCCTGGTGTACTACGCCCTTCTCTCGCTCTTCCCGCTGCTCCTGATCCTCGTGACCGTGCTCGGCCTGGTGGCGGGGAGCGACCCGAGCGTCGAAGCGCACATCCTCAACTCGGCGTTGAAGCAATTCCCGGTGATCGGCGACCAGCTCCGCTCGAACGTCCACGCCTTGGAGCGAAACTCGGCGCCCGGCCTCGCCGTCGGGTTGCTCTGGCTCGTGTGGAGCTCGGTCGGCGTGAGTCAGAGCGGCCAGTACGCCATGGCCGAGGTCTGGAACATCCGGGGCGTGCGCCGACCGGGCTTCTGGGCCCGTCTGGTTCGCAGCGGGCTGTTCATCGTGCTGCTGGCTGGCTTCCTGGTCGTCAGCACCGGGCTCGCATGGCTGGCGAGCTACCCCAGTCACGGGCTCAGCCTCGTGTGGCGCGTGGGCGGCGGTGTCGTCGCGGGCGTCGTCAACTCGGCAACCTACCTGGCGGCCTTCCGGGTCCTCACCCCGGGCGGGGTCAGGCTCCGGCAGCTCGTACCGGGATCGGTCATCGGCGGGGTGGCCTGGACGGTGCTCCAGACCGTGGGCGGCTACCTCGTCGGTCGCTACATCCGGGACGCGACGCCGGTCTACGGGTTCTTCGCTGTCATCCTGGGGCTGATCTTCTGGATCTACCTCGGCGCCCAGGTCACTCTCTACTGCGCCGAGCTCAACGTCGTGCTCGCTCGGCGCTGGTGGCCGCGGGGCCTGGTGCAGCCGCCGTTGACCGTCGCCGACAAGGAGGTGCTGGTCGCCCTGGCCAAGGAAGAGGAGCGCTTCGCGGACCAGGACGTCCAGGTCCGGTTCGCCGAGCCATCCCGCCGTCCCACCAGAGGCGATGAGTGAGCGCCGACAGAGACTCGCCTGAGCTCAGGCGGAGCGCCTGCCGGTGGAGGAGATGTCGGTGAGGAGGCGACGCACCGACTCGGAGATCTCGTCGACGGCGCCCTCGAACGCGTCCTTGTTTGCTTGCGAGGGCTGGCGGTAACCGGAGACCTTGCGAACGAACTGGAGCGCAGCCGCCCTGACCTCCTCGTCGCTCGCGTCCGTGGGGCCTCTCAGCGTGACGATGCTTCGGCACATGCGGAGAGCCTTGCACAGAACCTGACTCTTCAAACGCCGCGCCGCACTCCTGTGGGCAAGACTCGGGGGATGGCCTTCGAGGACGTGGTCGAGGAGCTGTACGGCCTCGACGCCGCCGAGTTCGTCGCCACCCGGGACGGACGGGCTCGGGAGGCCCGCGGCGCCGGTGACCGGGCTGTCGCCGACCAGGTCAAGGGGTTGAAGCGACCCTCGGCGGCCGCGTGGGTGGTCAACATCCTCGTCCGCCAGCGCCCCCGCGAGATCGAGCGGCTGTTGGGCTTCGGTCTGTCCTTCCGCGAGGCGCAGGCGAACCTGGCCGGCGACGAGCTGCGCCGGCTCGGCCGTCAGCGTCACCAGGTACTCGGCGCCCTCGGTCAGGAGGCGCGCCGTCTCGCCGAGGAGCGGGGCCAGTCGGTGAGCCAGGCCGTCCAGCGAGAGGTGGAGAGCACGCTCGACGCCGCCCTGACCGACGAGGGCGCCGCGGATGCCGTTCGCTCGGGCCGGCTGCTGCGCTCGCTCAGCCACGCCGGCATGGGCCCGGTCGATCTGAGCGGCGCCATGGCGGCGCCGGAGATCGGCGTCCGCCCGTCGCCGGCGATCGTCGGGTCGGGGCCAGGGCCCGCCGAGGCCGAGCACCGTCCGACTGCCGAGGACGAGAAGATCACCGCGGCGCGCGAGGCCCTGGAGGACGCCGATGCCGATGTCGAGCGGGCGGATCACAGTCTCTCGGTGGCCGAACGGGCCGCCGAGGAGGCCCAAGGTCGACAGGCCGACGCCGAGCGGCGGGTCCGAGCATTGGAGGAGGATCTTGCCAGTGCCCACGATCAGCTGAGCACGGCGACGGCCCAGGCCGCGCAGACCCAGACGGACCGCAAGGCTGCTCGCAAGGCCACCGAAGATGCCCGGCGTCAGGCCAACCGGGCGCGGGCCCGCCTCGGACGCCTCGAGCAGACCGGTCTGCGCGTCGTCCGCGACCCGGACGACCCCTAGACGCGACGAGAACGACCGGCGCCGCGCCCTGCAACCGTTCTGGCGGCAACGTCGCCCGCCGCCGCGCGCTACGACCCTGCGGCCCCGGCGGCCCGCTCAGAGCGGGACGTTGCCGTGCTTGCGGGTCGGCGGCTCCTCGACCTTGGTCGCCAGCAGCTCGAGGGCGCCGGTGAGCACGGCCCGGGTGTCGGTGGGGTCGATGACGTCGTCGACATAGCCGCGCTCGGCCGCCAGATAGGGATTGAGGTGGCGGTCGCGGTACTCCGCCACGAGAGCCGCCCGGCGCCCGGCGGGATCGGGCCCCTGGGCCAGCTCCCGGCGGTAGAGAAAGTCGACGGCCCCCTGCGGGTCCATCACGGCCAGCTCGGCCGAGGGCCAGGCGTAGGCGAGATCAGCGCCGAGCGCCTTCGAGCCCATGACCACGCCGGCGCCGCCGTACGCCTTGCGGGTGATCATCTGGACGCACGGGACGCTCGCCTCGCAGTAGGCGTACAGGAGCTTGGCCGCGTGGCGAATGATGCCTCCGTGCTCCTGGTCGCTCCCCGGCATGAAGCCGGGCACGTCGACGAAGGTGACGACGGGGATGTTGAAGCTGTCGCAGGTGCGCACGAAGCGGGCGCCCTTCTCGGCCCCGTCGATGTCGAGGATGCCCGCCAGCACCTGGGGCTGGTTGGCGACCACGCCCACGACCCGGCCGCCGATGCGAGCGAACGCGCACACGAGGTTGGTCGCCCAGTCCTGGTGGCATTCGAGGAGCTCGCCGTCGTCGACCACCGCCGCCAGGACCTGCCTCATGTCGTAGGGATGGTCCGACCGAGACGGCATCAGCGCCGAGAGCTGTGGCGTCTTGCGCCGAGGGTCGTCTCCGCTGTCGACGATGGGCGCAAGCTCCCGGCTGTTGGCCGGGAGGTACCCGAGCAGGCCGCGGACGCCGTCGAGGCAGGCCTTCTCGTCGGCGGAGACGAACGTCGCCACCCCCGACTTGGTGCTGTGAGTGGTGGCGCCGCCGAGCTCCTCCAGCGTCAGGTCCTCACCCGTCACCGTCTTCACCACGTCGGGACCGGTGATGAACATGTGGGCGGTCTCACGGACCATGAAGACGAAATCCGTCATCGCCGGTGAGTACACGGCGCCGCCCGCGCACGGCCCCATGATGACGCTGATCTGCGGGATCCCCCCCGACGCCGCCACATTGCGCCGGAAGATCTTGGCGTAGCCGTCGAGTGACACCACGCCCTCCTGGATGCGGGCCCCGCCGCCGTCGTTGATCCCGATCAGCGGCACTCTGGTCGAGGCGGCCAGGTCCATCAGGGCGTGGATCTTCTCGGCCGTGACCTCACCGAGGGTGCCGCCGAAGAGCGTGAAGTCCTGCGAGAACACACACACCCTGCGGCCGTCGATGGCGCCGAAGCCGGTCACGACCCCGTCGGTGTAGGGCCGGTCGCCCTCCATCCCCGGATCCTCGCTCCGGTGCCGGGCCAGCATGCCCAGCTCGTGGAAGGACCCCGTGTCGAGCAGATAGTCGAGCCGTTCCCGAGCCGTCATCTTGCCCTTCGCCCGCTGACGCTCGACCGCCTTCTCCGAGCCGGCGTGCAGCGCCTCCTGCCGGCGCCGAACGAGCTCGTCGAGCCGCCCGGCCATGGCCGGCTCAGACATCGGCGCTCTCGTGCTCGGGCGGCGCGTCGGCCAGGTACTCCTGGCCCGACAGCTTGGCGATGGCGTGCATCAGCCGGTCGGTGGCGGCCCGGAGCTCGGCCTTGCGCCGGCGGGACCGTGACGGTGGCGGCAGGCGATGGGGGGCGCCGAAGCGCACGGTCACCGGTTTGAACAGGTGGGGAAGCGGTTCGTCGGGGGCCTGGACGGCCTCGGTGCCGATGAGGCCGACGGGCACGATGGGCGCGCCGGAGGCGAGGGCCAGGCGCGCCGCGCCGGTGTTCCCAGGGTGCAGGTCTCCGTCGCGGGACCGCGTTCCTTCGGGGTAGATGCCGATGACGCCGTGACCGGACAGGATCCGGCCGGCGCTGACGATGGCCTCGCGGGCGCCGCGGGCGCTGCCCCGGCGGAGAGGGATCTGGCCCGTCGCCCGGAAGATCCACGCCGTTCGCCAGCTGTCCCAGTACTCGGCCTTGGCGATGAACGTGATCGGTCGAGGGGTCACCAGGTCCAGGAAGATGGAGTCCATGAACGACCGGTGGTTGGCGGCCAGCACCATCGGCCCGCGCTCGGGCACGTGACCCAGCCCCTTCACGTCGACCCGGTAGCAGCGGCGGAGCGCCGCGCTGACCAGCGGCTTGGTCAGCCGGTACACGACGTAGGTGTCCGGCGGGCGCGGCCCGTCGACCATGGGCAGGCCCTCGTCCGCTCTGGACGTCGCTGACGACGCAGACGGTGCCGTCGGTGCGGACGGTGCGGACGGTGCGGACTGCGCCACGACCCTCACGCCCCCACGGCGTGGAAGCCGCCGTCCACGTGGACGATCTCCCCCGTGGTGGCCGGGAACCAGTCGGACAGCAACGCCACGCACGCCCGGCTCACAGGAAGAGCGTCCTCTGGCCGCCAGGTCAGCGGCGACCGGGACGACCAGGCGTCCGCCAGCTCGGCGAAGCCGGGTACGCCCCGTGCGGCCACCGTGCGCACTGGTCCCGCGGCAACCAGGTTGACCCGGATCCGATAGCGCCCGAGGTCGCGGGCCAGGTACCTCGTGGTGGACTCGAGGGCGGCCTTGGCCACGCCCATCCAGTCGTACGACGGCCACGCCTGGCGGGCGTCGAAGTCCAGCCCGACGATGGCCCCGCCCGTCTCCTTCATGAGCGGCAGGGTGGCCTCGGCCAGTGATTTCAGCGAGTAGGCGGAGACGTGCAGCGCCGTTCCCACGTCGTCCCACCCCGCGGCCAGGAAGTCCCCGCTCAGACAGACCGGAGGGGCGTACCCGACGGCGTGCAGGACGCCGTCGACGCGACCCCACCGGCGCTCGAGACCCGCGGTCAGCTCGGCCAGGTGATCGGGTCTCGTGACGTCGAGCTCCATGACATCGGCCGGCCGCGGCAGGCGCTGGGCGACCCGCTGCGTCAGGCTCAGGGCCCGGCCGAACGAGGTGAGCACCACGTCCGCCCCCTGTTCCTGCGCCACGCGGGCGACCGAGGTGGCGATCGACGCCTCGCTGAGCACCCCGGTGACGAGGACCTTCTTGTCGGCAAGCAGCATCGCTGTCCCTCCACGACCTACAGCGGCGTGTTCGAATGGCGGCGGACAGGTAGGTGCTCGCGCTTGGCCGTCAGGTGGCCGAGGGCGCCGGCCAGCACGCGCCTGGTCTGGAGCGGGTCGATGACGTCGTCGATGTAGCCCCGCTCGGCGGCCAGGTACGGTGCGCAGTAACGGGCCTCGTAGTCGGCCTCCAGGAGGGCTATCTCCCGTTCTCGCGCGTCCGCGTCGAGCGCCGCCAGTCGCCGTCCGAACAGGATCTGCACAGCGCCCTTGGAGCCCATGACGGCGATCTCGGCGCCGGGCCAGGCGGCGCAGAAGTCGCTCCCCAGGCCGCGCGAGTCCATCACGATGTAGGCGCCGCCGTAGGCCTTTCGCACCACGAGGCACAGGCGGGGGACCGTCGCCTCGCCGTAGGCGAAGACGAGCTCGGCGCCGTGGCGGATCATTCCCCGCCACTCGAGGTCCTTTCCCGGCTCGAACCCCGGAGTGTCGACGATGGTGAGCAGCGGGATGTTGAACGCGTCGCAGGACTGGACGAAGCGCGCCGCCTTGCGCGAGGCCTCGATGTCGATGGTGCCCGCCCGGTGATGAGGTTGGTTGGCGACGATGCCGATGGGCCGCCCGTCGAGGCGGCCGTAGCCCGTCACCATGTTCGGGGCGTAGCGGGCCCGCACCTCGAGGAAGCTGGACGCGTCGACCACGTCGGTCACCACGGCGCGGATGTCGTAGACGGCGCGGGAGCCGCCCGGGACTGCTGACGCCGCGGCGACGCAGTCCCGGGTCACGGGATCCTCACTGGCGGCCCGCGGCGGCTCCTCCATCGTGTTGGCGGGGAGGTAGGCGAGGAGATCGGCGACGGCTGCCAGGGCGTCGTCTTCGTCTTCAGCCAGCACCGACACGACGCCGCTCCTGGCGTCGTGCACGGCGGCGCCGCCGAGGCCCACTGGGTCGAGGATCTCGCCCGTGAAGCCCTCGACGGCGCGGGGGCCGGTGACGTAGGCGAAGGCGTCCACGGTCATGACCACGTGATCGGCCATGCCCGCCAGCAGCGCCGGTCCCGAGACGTACGGGCCGATCACGGCGAGGATGATCGGCACCGTGCCGGACGCGTGCGCCAGGCGGCTGGCGACCCGACCCCAGGCGTGCAGGGACGCGATCCCCTCGCCCATGTCCGCACCCGAGCTGGAGACGACGCCCACGATGGGCAGACCGTCGTCCACGGCCACCTGCACCAGACGCTCGATGGCCTCTCCTTCAGCCGGTCCGAGGGCGCCGCGGTGCGGTCCTCCCTCCAGCCTGAACAACCCGACCGGCCGTCCGTCGATATGGTCCAGCCGGGTCTCGACGGCCGAGTACCGGCCCCGACGGGCGTCGATCGACACCGAGCGGCCGGTCAGCTCCTCTGACCTCACGCCACCGGCGAGAGGATCAGGGCGGCGTTGTGGCCGCCGAAGCCGAACGAGGTCGACAGCACCGGGCGGGCGGTGATGGCCCGGGGTTGGCCGGCGACGACGTCGATGTCGAGGGCCGGGTCGGTGCGCTCGTGGTTGGCGGTGGGTGGCACCAGGCAGTTGGAGACCGCGAGCAGGCTCGCCACCGCCTCGGCCGCGCCCGCCGCCCCGATCAGATGGCCGGTCACGCCCTTGACGGAAGTCACCGGCGGCTCCCGCTCGCCGAACACCTTGGCGATGGCTTCCGCCTCGGCCGCGTCGTTGAGCGGCGTCGACGTGCCATGGGCGTTGACGTGACTGATATCGCTCGGCTCGAGACTCGCGTCCTGCAGCGCCATCTGGATGCACGCCGCCGCGCCCCCGCCGCCCGGCGACGGGGCGGTGACATGGTAGGCGTCGGCGTTGCGCCCGTAGCCGGCCACCTCGCCCCAGATGCGAGCTTTCCGGGACGTCGCCTGGTCCCAGCGCTCGAGGACCGTGAACGCCCCGCCCTCACCGATGACGAAGCCGTCGCGGTCCACGTCGAAGGGGCGGGACGCCAGCTCGGGTGCGTCCTGGCGTGCGCTCAGGGCGCCCATGCGGGCGAAGGAGACGAGGGCGATGGGGCTGATAGGCGCCTCTGATCCTCCGGCGAGCACCACGTCCGCGGAGCCGTCGCGGATCAGCCGGGCGCCCTCGCCCACCGCGTGCGCGCCTGCGGCGCAGGCGGTGGCGACGCACACGTTCGGCCCCGTCCAGCCGAGCTGCATGCTGATCAGGGCGGCAGTGGCATTGGGCATCATCATCGGCACAAGGAACGGGCTCACCCTGCTGGCGCCCCGGTGAAAGAAGATCCGTTCCTGCTCCTCCTGGGTGCCCAGCCCGCCGATACCCGTGCCTGCCACGACCGCGCAGCGGGCGGGGTCGACGGTCATCGGTCGGGCGTCGTCCAAGGCGTCGGCGGCGGCCGCGAACCCGAGCTGGGACACGCGGTCGACGCGTCGGGCCTCCTTGGTGTCCAGATAGCGAGTCGGGTCGAAGTCGTGGACCTGGCAGGCGATCCGCACCGGCAGGTCGGCGTCGTCGAGGCCCACGATGGGCGCGGCGGCCGACCGGCCGGCGAGGAGGCTGGCCCAGAAGCTCTGCAGATCCTGGCCGGCGGGCGTCTTGACCCCCATGCCGGTGACGGCGACCCGAGGTCGGCCTCGCTCGTCGAGGTGCTGCGGTGTCACGCCCGCGCCGAGAGCTTGTCCGACACGAGCGCCACTGCCTGCCCGATGGTCAGGACGTCCTCGAGATCTTCCTCGGGCACGGAGATGTCGAACCGCTCTTCGAGCGCCATCACCAGCTCGACCAGGTCGAGGCTGTCGGCGTCGAGATCCTCCTTGAACCGCGCCTCGTCGACGACGGCCTCCTTCTCCACGCCGAGGACCTCGACGGCGAGCTCGGTTACCGCTCCGAAGATCTCAGTTCTGTCCATTGGTCGTTGCTCCTTTCGTCCGAACGATTCAGGGCCGTCCCCACCGGACGACGACGCTGGCCCACGTCAGGCCCGCGCCGATGCCGCCCAGCAGGACAATGTCGCCGTCGGCGAGCCGACCCGCCTCCGCCGCTTCAGCGAGGGCGAGCGGGACCGACGCAGCCGAGGTGTTGCCGTAGCGGTCCACGTTGACCGCCACACGCCCGGCATCGATTCCCAGCCGCGATGCGCAGGCGTGGATGATGCGGACGTTGGCCTGGTGGGGCACGAAGAGGTGCACGTCGGCCGGCGACAGTCCCGCTTTGGCCAGCGCTGCGGCGCCTGAGTCGGCCATGACCCGTACCGCACGGCGGAACAGCTCCCGACCGTCCATCCTGATCCAGTGAGCGCCCTCGGCGATGCTCTCGACCGTGGTGGGCGTCCGACTCCCGCCGGCGGGGACCTCGAGCAGCGAGTAGCCCGTGCCGTCCGAGCCGAGGTCCCACGCCAGCACACCGGGGCCCTGCCCAGGGGCAGAGCCGGCCCGGGAGGTCGACCCGGTAGGAGAGCCCGCGATCAGGCTGACGGCGCCGGCGCCGTCTCCGAACAACACGGCCGTGTTGCGGTCCGCCGGGTCCACGATGCGGGTGAACGTGTCGGCGCCGATCACCAGCGCGGCTGCGCCACCGCCCGCGGCCAGGATCGAGGTTCCCACAACCACGCCGTAGGTGAACCCGGCGCAGGCGGCGCCGAGGTCGAAGCTCCCGCACGTCAGCCCCAACCCGTCGGCGACCAGGGCCGACGCGCCCGGCAGCGGTTGATCGGGGGTCGCCGTGGCGACGACCAGCACCTCGATGTCGTCAGGGGTCAGGCCGGCGTCCTTCATCGCCGCCGCGCCGGCGGCGATGGCCAGGGTGGACGTCGACTCGCCGGGTCCGGCGACCCGTCGCTCCTTGATCCCCGAGCGCTCGACGATCCATCGGTCGTCAGTGTCGAGGCGGGCCTCCAGGTCGCGGTTCGTCAGGCGCTCGCTGGGGACGGCCATGCCGCATCCACCGGCCAGCACGGGGTGCACGATCACGCCACCCTGAGCCAGGCCAACGGCTGACCCTCGCGCACCCGCTCGCCCGTGTGGGCCAGCATGCCCATCAGACGGCCGTCGAAGGGGCTGTGAACAGGCCGTGACCGGCCCGGCACGTCGAGCACGCCGATCTGCTGGCCGACGACCAGCCGAGCGGCGTCGTGACCGGCGCCCTCGGCCGCCAGCGGCCGGAATCGGCCGGCCGTCGGGGCGACGATCACCCGCTCGCCGACGTGCAGTTCTTCACCGCGGCACAGGTGTGGGTGCATTCAGACGACCTCCGCGAGTACGGGCAGATGAGCGGGGGTGCTGATGGTCGCGACGAGCGCCTCCGGCACCGTCCGCCGCGCCATGCTGGACACGCTCGAGCCGGGACCGAGCTCGACGAACTTCTTGACGCCCAGCTCGACGAGGGCGTGGACCGACTGGCGCCAGCGGACCGGAGACACGAGGTGGCGCACGAGTCGTCGTCGCCAGCTGTCACCGTCGGAGTAGACCTCGGCGTCGTCGTTCGAGACCACGGGTGCCGTGGCCCGCTGCAGCGGGACCGCCTCCAGCGCTCGGGCGAACCCGCCACAGGCCTCTTCCATCAGCGGCGTGTGGAACGCCGCTTCGACATTGAGCGGGACCATCCGACGAACGCCGTTGTCGAGGGCGTGGCGAGTGGCGGCCTCAACTCCTGTCGGCGTGCCACCGACCACGAGCTGACCCGGCGCGTTGTCGTTGGCCAGCCAGCACGTGCCATCAGCGACGGCGCACGCCTGGGCAACGTCCTCGGCCGAGGCGCCGAGCAGCGCCGCCATCCGACCAGGACGGGCCGTGGCCGCCTCCTGGGTGGACCGCCCTCTGGCGTCCACCAGCCGGATGCCGTCTTCGAGAGTCAGGATCCCCGCCGCGACCAACGCGGTGACCTGGCCGAGCGAGTGGCCGGCAAACGCGGTCGGCTCGCCGAGTTGATCCTTCGTCGCCTCCCAGACCAGCAGCGAGGCCAGGAACACGCCGAGCTGGGCCGACCGCGTCCGGCTCAGTACGGCGGCGTCGTCGTCCAGCAGCAGCGGCGCCAGCCGCGTGCCGAGCGCCTCCTCTGCTCGCTCGACCACCGACCAGGCTCGTTGGCGCTGCCACTCACGACCCATGCCGGGTGTCTGCACTCCTTGTCCCGGGAAGAGGACCGCCAAATCCACGTGCTGTCTCCGGATCTCGTAGACCGATCACTGCGCCCCAGCGCTCCCCCCCGATGCCGCGACTCCATCCTTACACACTTCGTCACACCTTGGGAAACGCTCATGTAACCGTTAGGTGAACGGTGTGTTTCCAGCTCGGGGTGGCTTACTAAGCTCCTGGGGACATGGACTACCGCGTCGATGAGCTCGCCGAAGCCGCCGGCATCAGCGTCCAGCTCGTCCGCTCCTACCAGTCGAAAGGACTGCTCAGGCCGCCTCATCACGAGGGTCGGATCGCCCTCTACGACGGGCGGCATCTCGAGCGCCTCCGCGAGATCAATGAGCTCAAGCGGCGCGGCTACTCCCTCCGCGTGATCGGACAGCTGCTGGAGTCGGGTCTGCCGCGAGCCGAGCCGACCGACGCCGAGGTCGCCGAGATCGTCGACGAGGAGACGTTCGACCTGCGCGAGCTCGCCGACCGCACCGGCGTGCCCACTCCGATGCTGCGCTCGCTCGAGGCCTCGGGCCTGATCCGATCCCGTCGTCTCAACACCGAGAGTCGCTACACCCACGCTGACGTCAAGGCAGTGTCGATCATCCTCACACTCGTTGGCGGGGGGCTGCCTCTCGAAGACCTGATGAAGGTCGCCCGCATCCAGCTCGACGCGGCCGAGGACGTCGCCGAGGGATGCGTCCAGCTCTTCATGTCCCACGTGCGCGTCCCGATGCAGCGGATGGGACTGTCCCAACGAGAGCAGGCGGATCGTCTCGTCGCCGCACTCCGCCTGATGCTGCACAGCTCGGCGGCGCTGCTCGCCTACAACTTCCAGCGCATGGTGCTGAACGCAGCTCAGGAAGAGCTCAACGGGCTCGGCACGCGCAGCGAGCGGTCAGCCCTCCAGCGCGAGATCCTCCGACGCCTGGAGCTCGACGTCCTCGCTCAGTGACGCGGGCGGTCGCGGCGCGCGTCAGCGGATGAGCCAGCTGTGGGGATCCGACTGCATGTGCAGCTCCCCGCGGGCGTCCGACAGCCCGAGCTCGCCCGCCAACTGCCGGAGAGGGCCGAGCGCGTCGAGGACCCCGTGCAACCGGGCGCGGAGGTCGTCGCTGCTGTCGCCCGTCGAGCCACGCAGCGCGGCCAGTGGAGCGACCCGCTTGGGGAACGACTTCGTCCGCACCGGGGCTCCGGCCCTCAGCCCAGCCAGCTCTCGGGCCGCGGCGAGCGCGGCGGGAAAGCCGCCCAGGGTGTCGACGAGCCCGATGGCGCGTGCGTCCTCGCCCGTCCATACCCGGCCCCGCGCCAGCTCGTGCACCTGCTCCCTGGACAGGCTCCGCCCCTCGGCCACTCTCGTCACGAAGGTGTCGTAGATCACGTCGAGCGACTTGGAGAACCGCTCCCTCCCGGTGTCATCGAAGGCGCGGTTGAGTGACCACATGAGGGCGTTCTGGCTGGTGTGGGCCTCGTCCACGCTGAGGCCGACGCGCTCCTTCGCCTCTGCCAGCACGGGCTTGCCGGCGATGACGCCGATGGAACCCGTGACCGTCCCCGGTTGGGCGACGATGCGATCGGCGGCGGTCGAGATGTAGTACCCGCCAGAGCCGGCGACGTTGCCCATCGTGACCACGAGCGGTTTGCCTGCCTGGCGGGCCAGCACCGTCTCGCGCCAGATGGCGTCTGACGCCACGGCGGAACCACCAGGGCTGTCGACCCGCATCACGATCGCCCGCACCTTGCGGTTGGCGACCGCCTGGCGAATGGCCTCCGCGGTGCGCTCGGCCTGGATCTGGTCGAGGCCGGTCAGGGGATTGGGCGCAGCGCGGCGCCTGACGATGGCTCCGGTGGCGGTGATGACGGCCACGGTCGGTCGTCGGCCTCTGCCACCTCGACGGGCGCGCTTGGCGTACCGATCGAGGTAGAGCAGGGACGCTCCGTTGCCCGCCCGCTCTTTGGCCCGTGACCGGGCCTCGTCTCGGTAGCCGAGGCGGTCGACCAGGCCCGCGACCCGGGCCTCGTCGGCGGCGAGCGGGCCAGCGTCGGCGAGCCGGCGCGCCCTTTCGGCCGTCAGACCTCGGGCCTCCACCACGCCGGCGACGATCTGTCCGAACTGGGAGTCGAGGATGCGCTGGAGCTGCTCGCGCTCGGGCTCGGTGAGCGAGGTGTGGAGCAGCTGACTGGCCGCGCTCTTGTACTCGTGGCGCCCCTCGAAGAGCGGTTCGACGCCGACCCGGTCGAGAGCCCGCCTGACGAAGTTCATCTCTCGGGCGAGCCCCACGAAGCCGACGTCACCGGACGGCTGGAGGACGATCTCGTCGCACGCGGTGGCCAGGTAGTACGACGCGTTGCCGCCGCCGAGCTCACCGAACGTGTCACTGAAGGCGACCGCCGGCTTGCCCGCCCGGCGTAGAGCCAGGATCGCGTCGCGCAGCTCCTGGGTCTGGGCCATCCCGGCCCGGTCGAACGTGGCGTACACCAACAAACCCGACACCCGCCGGTCGGTCGCCGCCCGTTCGAGGAGCTCCACCGTCTCGCGCATCGAGAGCTGCCGGCGCCCTCGGGCCTGGGAGAGCAGGTTCGGGCCGGTCGCCTCCGGCGGCAGCTGGGCGAGGTCCAGCTCCAGCACCGTGCCCGGAGGAAGGCCCGGACGCAGTGCACCGGCCGCCACGCCCAGGAGGATCATCCCGACGACGACGATGGCGGTGACCTCGATGAACCCGTTGACGTGGTGGGCGAACCGGTTTGCCGCGATTCCCAGGCCCACCAGCGCGCCGACTGCAGCGACCAGGGCGGCAGCACCCAGGAACAACCGCCGTCCGCTGGAGAACCACGATCGCACCGCGGTCACTGATCGGGCCGTCTCGTCAGGGCGAACGCGGGATGCTTGTGGGCGATCCCACGGATCTCCTCGTCACTCGAGTCGGGACCGACTCCTTCGAAGAACACTCCGACTTCTGACTTCCAGCGGCGAAGGTAGGCCCGCAGCACGGGGACCTTGTCGTCGCCGGAGAGCTCGCGCGCCTGCCAGTGCTCGCGCCGACGACCGACCAGCAGGTCGAGCTGGCCGTCGGCCGCCCGGACGTTGCGGACCCAGTGACCCTCGCCCCGAGCCGAGACGAGGTAGGAGCCACCGTCGAGCGTCAGCAGGTTGACGGGGATCCGCTGCGGTTGGCCGCTCCGGCGCCCCCGCACCTCGAGGACGCGGCTCCCCAGCACGCTGATCCCGGCGCTGGTAAGGGCGCGGACGGCTCGGTTGAAGACGTTGCGGGTGAACCAACCCGGCTCGCGGTAGTGGGGCTGGGCGTCCGCCATGACGCTGCTCCTCTCGTCAGCCGCCGTGGCGTCTGGTGGTTTCAGCTCGAGCGCTGCCCGCTCGGCATCGGTGCGCACGAGGAGGCCGACCAGCCGACCGTCGGAAGTGGTCACGGGTGAGCTCTCCAGCGTGTGCTTGGCCATGTAGTCGGCCATCTCGGTGATGGCGACGTTCGGTCGGAAGGTGCTCGGCCCCGGCCGCATGGCGTGCTCGACCGACTGCATCGGGTCGCCCGCGAGCTGGTCGGCTCGCAGCAGGCCCATGACGCCCCGCTCGTCGTTCACGACCACGCAGGCGTTCCACCCGGCCTGCTGGACGCGCTCGCTCACCGACCCCAGGTTCTCGTCGAGGCGACACGTGGGGACGTCGGGTCGGGCGACGGTCCCTGCTCGCGGGCCGCCGGCGTCGGTGCCCTCGGTCGGCAGTCCGGCAGCGAGCCAGTCCTTCTTCCCGGCGGCGTAGTCGTTGACCTCGCCGAACCCGAGGCTCTCGAGCCGCCACGCGGCCCGCGGGGAGAGGTCTCAAGCCGAGTCCGAGCAGTACACGACGATCGGACTGCTCCGCGCGAGGACCGTGATGGCCTCGGTCTCCAGCCGCCGCAACGGCAGGTTGATGGCGCCAGGGAGGTGCTCCTCCTCGTACTCCTTCTGCGGCAACACGTCGACCAGCTGTGCGCCTGCTTCGAGAAGCCGCCGGAGCTGCGCCCGGTCCACGGTGACTGGCATGGCGCCCGCCATCCTACGGAGTCTTCCGCTCCGGCGAGCCGGCTGAGCTCGATCGCTCAGTGCTGGACGAGGACCTTGCCGTGGTCGGTCGGACCCCGGAGGGCGTCGAAAGCGTCGGCGACCCCGTCGAGGCCGACCCGCAGCGTGATGAGGGCGTCGGCCGGCAACTCGTGTCGACCGAGGACCTCGAGGGTGGCGGCGAACTCGTCGGGGGAGTACCCGAAGGCGAAGCGAACGTCGAGCTCCTTGGCCACGGCCACGAACGGCTCGATGCCGTCGGGCTGCATGCACACGCCGACGACGACGACCCGGGCCCGCGGCGGTGCCCCGTCGACGATGCCCTGCAGCACACCCGGCGAGCCGACCGCCTCGAAGATGACGCAGTCCCGGACGGGCACCCCCAGCATCTCCATCATGGCCCGCTCACCCACACCGGTCGGGAGTCCGAGATCGGCCCAGCTGGCGTGGGGCGAGCGGACCGCCGGGTCGACCACCTCGTCGGCGCCGAGGAGCTCCGCCAGACGTCGGCGGGTCGGGGAGAAGTCGGCAGCGATGATCGGACCGACCCCCTGCTCGTGCAGAGCGGCGATGACGGCCAACCCGACCGGTCCCGCCCCCACGACGAGGCACGCCTCACCGCCCGTCAGCTCCGCACGGGCGACGGCGTGGCGGCCCACGGCGAGGGGCTCGGTCAGGGCGGCGTGCTCGGGCGCGAGCCCGTCGGGGACCGGGAGCAGGAGCAGCTCCTGGAGGGTCATCAGCTCGGCCAGGCCACCGGGAAAGTCGTTCGAGTAGCCGAGCGGCCGCGGTCCGGTGGGGCCGATGATGACCGGCAGCGAGCACACGGCAGTGCCGATGGCCAGCGACCGCTGTGTATCGGGCCCGAAGTCGACGATCTGGGCGCAGAACTCGTGACCGAACACCAGGTCACGGTCGGGATCGAGCCCTCCCGGTCCTCCGACCCGGCTGGTCAGCTCGCTGAAGCGGCGCAGGTCCTGGGCGGCGTGCAGGTCGGATCCGCAGATGCCGCAGGCGAGCGTCTTCACCAGGACATGCCCCGAGCCCGGACGAGGATCCTCGAGCTCGGCGACCTCGAGGGTTGTCCCACGCGCTACCGCTGCCTGCACCGGTCCGGGAGCGTAGCCGCCGACGGTCACACCGGCTCGAGGACCGCGCCTTCCGGGTTCCCGGCGTCCACGACCTCCTCGGCCTTCGCCCGGGGCTCGATGAGCACGGCCGCGGACACGGCCCCGAGGAGGGACAGGCCGGCGAGGACGTAGAAGGCGATCTGGAACCCGTGGGTAAGGGCCGCGCCACTCTGGATGGTCGCCCCGGCGTGACTGCTCACGTAGTGGCTCGTGAAGGTGGTCGCGATGGTGGCCGCGGCGGCAAGACCGACAGCCCCACCGATCTGCTGACTGGTGTTGATGAGACCGGACGCGATCCCGGCGTCGGCCTCCTGCACACCCGTCAGACCGCCGATCGAGACGGGCACGAACGCAAGCGCCAGGCCGATGCCAGCCAGCAGGAACGCCGGGAAGATGTCCCAGAAGTACTGCCCGTGCACAGGCAGCTGGGTGAAGAGGAGGAGGGCGGCGGCAGAGAAGAGCATGCCGATCGGGAGCACTCGGCGCACGCCGAACCGGGTCGTCAGCTGTTGGGCAACGCCCGAGAAGGCGATGATCGAGAACGTGAGGGCGATGTAGGCGATGCCGGTCTTGATGGCCGAGTAGTGGAGCACCTGCTGCATGTAGAGAGTGAGCAGGAAGAACATGGAGAAGATCGACGCGCCGATGAGCAGGCTGGTGAGGTTCGACCCGGCCAGGGTCCGCAGCCGGAAGATGCGCAGGGGCAGCAGGGGCGCTTTCGAGCGGCTCTCGATGACGAAGAAGGCGCTGATGAGCGCGACGGCAGCGGACAGGAAGGCGATCGTGTCGACCGAGCCCCAGCCGATCTGCGTGGCCCGGGTCATTGCGTAGACGAGCAACATCAGGCCCGAGGTGATGGACACAGCGCCAGCGAGGTCGAAGGTGCGGTGCTGGAGCTTGGCTCGGCTCTCCCGGAGCAGCCGCGGGGTAACGGCGATGAGGAAGATGCCAACCGGCACGTTGATGAAGAAGATCCACGACCAGCTGAGGTAGGAGGTGAGGACGCCGCCGAGGAGGACGCCCGCGGCACCGCCGCTGCCCGCCGCCGCTCCATACACGCCCAGGGCCAGGTTCCGCTCCCGGCCCTCGGCGAAGGTCGTCATCAGGAGCGCCAGGGCTGCCGGTGAGAGGAGCGCGCCGCCAAGGCCCTGGAGCGCGCGGAAGAAGATCAGGGAGCCTTCCGACCAGGCCAGCCCGGAGAGGAGCGAGGCGACGGCGAAGAGGGCCAGGGCGAACACGAACAGTCGGCGGCGGCCGAAGAGATCGGCCAGCCGGCCCC
Source organism: Acidimicrobiales bacterium (assembly GCA_036491125.1). Taxonomy (NCBI): domain Bacteria; kingdom Bacillati; phylum Actinomycetota; class Acidimicrobiia; order Acidimicrobiales; species Acidimicrobiales bacterium. The sequence continues at coordinate 48,330 of DASXCO010000238.1, forward strand.
CGAGCAGGAGAGCGCCGCCGAAGAGAATCGAGTAGGCGGTGATCACCCACTGCAGGTTCTCCTGGGAGAAGTGCAGGTCGTTCTTGATGGACGGCAGGGCCACGTTCACGATGGCCACATCGAGCACGACCATGAACTGGGCGGCGACGATGACGGCCAGGGCCAGCCAGCGACTCCGGTCCGATCGGGCGGCGGTACCTTGCGCGGCGAGTGAAGTAGTCATTCGCGTGTACCCCTGTCGTTGAGAGATCCGACGATGGTATGAGTCAACGATAGTTCTGGCTACACTATTTCCCCGGTGACCGAAGACACATGTAGCGGAAAGCTTTCACTGACCGGACGGCCGCAGGAGCTGCTCGACAGTCCAGTGTTCCTGCTCGGCTACCTGGGCTCATCCGTGAAGGCGCTGGCCTTCGAGGCGTTCGAGCGAGCCGGGGCGAACCTGCATGACCTCGGCATCCTGGCGCTCCTCGAGGAGGGGGCGAAGGACACCCAGGCGGCCATAGCGGATGCCCTGGGGCTCGACCGCGGTCAGCTCGTGGGAGTGCTCGACCACCTCGAGGACCAGGGCCTGATCGAACGGCACCGCGATCCCAAGGATCGCCGCCGCCACATGGTGAGCCTCACCGCCGCTGGCCGACGCCGACTGGAGAAGCTGCGCTCGGTCCTCCAGCAGATGGAGGACGAGATATTGGAGTCGCTCGACGCCAAGGGCCGCTCCACCCTCCACAGCCTCCTGCTGGAGCTCGGGCGCGACGAGGCGATCGACGCCGCCGCCCGAGTGGGCTAATGGGGGTCGACCACCTTCCGGCGTGAGCAGGTGAGGATGGTCCCGAGCCGCCAGTAGGTCAGCACTCGTGTGAGCAGGGCTTTGAGCACTACACCTAGACCGGGCGCCTGCTGGTCGGTGAGGTCGACCTGGGACAACTGGTGGGATGACGTGCCTCGAGCACTAAGCCATTAGCGAGCTGCTGGTCACCTCGGGCTCGAATGTTGGTGTCCGCTGCGACCAGGAGGTGGAGATGGCGAAGGTGTTCGTGGGCCATGACTGGGCCGAGGCCCACCATGACCTGTACGTGGAGGATGGTCACGGCGGCCGTCTGGCCAAGGCTCGTGTGCCCGAGGGGGTGGAAGGGGTCGGCCGCTTCCATGAGCTGGTGGCCCCGTTCGTCGAGGATCCCTCCGAGGTGCTGGTGGCCACCGAGACCGACCGGGGCCTGTTCGTGGGCGCGTTGGTGGCTACCGGCTACCAGGTCATCGCCGTGAACCCGTTGTCGACTTCGCGCTATCGGGAGCGACACTCGACCTCGGGCGCCAAGTCGGACCCCGGAGATGCCAAGGTGCTGGCCGAGCTGGCCCGCACCGACGCCCACAATCACCGACCGGTGGCTGGCGACAGCGAGTTGGCCGAGGCGATCAAGGTTCTGGCACGAGCCCACCAGAGCATGATCTGGACCCGCCAGCGCCAGACCAACCAGCTGCGCTCGACCCTGCGGGAGTTCTACCCGGCCGCCCTGGTCGCCTTCGACGAGCTCGCCACCCCCCAGGCCCTCGAAGTGCTGGTCATGGCCCCGACGCCGACGTTGGGCCGGCGTCTGTCCCGCTCGAAGATCGCCGCCGCACTGCGCCGAGGCGGCCGCCAGCGCCGGATCGAGGAACGGGCGCTCGAAATCCAGACTGCCCTGCGTTCCGAGCAGTTAGAGGCGCCACGCCTGGTGGCGGGAGCCATGGGCGCCAGCGTGGCCGCCCTGGTGGGGGTGATCACCGAGCTCAACGCCCAGGTCGGCCGGCTCGAGGCGGAGATGGTCGAGCATTTTGAGCAGCACCCGGACGCCAAGGTCATCCGCTCCCTGCCAGGACTGGGGATGATCCTCGGCGCCCGGGCGCTCGGCGAGTTCGGGGATGACCCGAACCGCTACCTGGACACCAAGTCTCGCAAGAACTACGCCGGCACGTCACCCATCACCAAGGCATCGGGTACTCGCAAGGTCGTGCTCGCCCGCTACGCCCGCAACAAGCGTCTGGCCGACACCTGCTACCTGTGGGCGTTCGCTGCTCTCAGCGCCAGTCCTGGGGCCCGGGCGTTCTACGACCAGCGGAGAGCTGCCGGCGACACCCACCACCGTGCTCTACGTGCCCTTGCCAACCGCCTCGTCGGCATCCTCCACGGGTGCCTGAGGCACGGCACCATCTACGACGAACACGTGGCGTGGGGCCACCGAACCCAAGTCGCTGCTTGACGGCAACGGGCGTGGGATGTCTAGGGGC